>JADKJR010000024.1 GCA_016720925.1 Betaproteobacteria bacterium
AGGATGGCGTCCGGCAGCCCGCTCGCCCAGCGCGGCGCGCAACGGAGGCTCGTCCGTCACCTGGCGCGCGCCTGCCGCCACGCCGCCTTGTTTAAATCGCCGATCTCCAGATCTATGTCGGTGATGCAGTCATCGACGATGACCAGATCGAGAAACGTCGGTTGACTGGCGCTGATGGTGGTCATGCCGGTTCGCCTGCCTGATGGTTTGAATGCGAAGCGATGCGCGCGCCCGCGTGAAAGTACGCGGATATCAGGGGATTCGCGATTCTGCGAAGGTAAGAAACGCAAGCACTGGCGGGTCGCCGGAGGATATTGCCCGGAAGAGCGCGCCAGTGCTTGAGTTTGTCAGGCGCGTGCGATTGACCGTGCGCCAAACTGTCTATCGCGGAACAGCGACAATCTGATCCGGGCAAGAGGAGGTTCCTGCATGGTGGCCGGCTGATCCGCCGCCTCGGGAAGGGGAGTTGCGTGCGACATGCACGCACTCACCAGCCTTTCAGTTTGGAACGCAGCCGTGTCACCGCCTGCGTGTGCAACTGGCAAATACGCGATTCGGTCACACCCATGATCGCGGCGATTTCGCGGAAATTCAGTTCCTGCTCGTAGTACAGACCCATCAATTGCTTTTCGCGTGGGGCAGCTCGTCGATGTGTTTCACCAGTTCCAGGCGGAAGCGTTTGTCGTTGAGCACTTCGACGGATCGCTGGCGGCATCGTTCCCGGCTGGTGGCGGTCGAGGTAATCACCACCATCCGCGCTGGCGTTGTAATCGTCGAAATAAAACAACTGGGACCCTTGGCGTCCTGCAGCAGCTCCTGATAGCGCTCTCAGGAAATATTCATTTCGCGGGCGATTTCACCTTCCGTCGCGGCGTGCCCCAGCCGGTGTTCGAGCTTGGACATGGCGGTCTCGATGGCGCGCTGGCTCTTGCGAACGCTGCGTGGCAGCCAGTCGTTGTTGCGCAATTCATCGAGCATGGAACCGCGAATGCGCTGGTTGGCGTAGGTCTCGAACTGGGTGCCCTGGCCTTCTTCGTAACGGCCGATGGCGTCCATCAGTCCGATCATTCCGGCCTGGAACATGTCGTCGAACTCGACGTTGGCAGGCAGCTTGCCGAGCAGATGGTGGGCAAGACGTTTCACCATGGGCAGGTAATGCTTCAGCTGCGCATCCTTGGAAAGCGTTCCCTGTGCGGTGTACATATCGTCTACCTCCTTCATGTCAAGACTCACTTAAAGCGTATCGGCCCAGACGCCAGGCCTGCATGGACTGGACCAGTTGCGAAATCTGTGTGGCGGCATCACTCGTCGACGCCACGCGAAATACCGAGCTTTGCGCGCGTTCGGCGGCGACAAACGCGGCATCGCGCGGAACGGCGCCGCCGTACTCGATGCTGACGCCGAGAAATTTCCGCGCCGTGTCGGCCAGACGCTTGAACGCGACGATGCCCTCGTGCGGATTGTCAACACGATTGATCAGTACGCGAAATGCGTGCTGATCGTGTTCGACATGCGCGCGCTTGATGCCGGCGTAGGTCGCGGTCAGCGCCTCGCTTTCCGGATTGGTGACGAAAACGAGGTCATCCTCGCTTCGCGTCATGGCGGCGACGTCGGCAACATGACCGGCAAGAATGGCGATGTCGAATGGTTCCTCAAGGCGGCGAAAACCCAGGTAGAGCTCCGCAGGGTCGTCGGCCAACCTGGCAAGTTCAGGTATGCCTTTCTGCGCTTTCAGCACATGGAAGCCCTCGGCGGCGCGTACGGCGACATCGTGAAATTCGCGCGTGCCGGACAGCAGGTCGGCCAGATCGTGCGGGATCCGCAATCCCAGCGCATGCGCGACTCCTTTGGCGCCGGTATCGATGACAATCACGCGTTGACCGAGTCTCGCGTAGCACGCGGCAATATTGTTTACCAGCGAATGAAAACCCGTGCCAAGGCGTGCGGCGGCCATTGGCAACACCATCAGGCCGGGTGGCGGTTCAAACATTTCCCGGAGCCCGGTGGCCTGGTCTCTGGTGGCAACGGCAGTATCAAGCATGGCGAAGTACCGTGCCTGGCTTCAGTGCCGCTTTGGAAAGAACCAGCGGAATTTCCGCATCGTCCAGGGCGAACGCCGGCGCGGCGCGGTGTTTCAGCGCGCAATGCACCAGATACTTCGCGTTGGCGGGATGCAGGTCTTCCGGCACGCGCTGGCCGTTGGTCACATACTGGATTTGCAGCTTGTGACGAATCACGCAATCGAGCGCGAAACCGAACTTCACCGCTTCATCGATCTTGCTCAGGATCACTTTGGTGGTACGCCGATGTCCCTGGCCACCGTAGAGGCGCACCACATCTTCCAGAGTCTCGCCCTGGGCGCTGGCATTCAGGAACAGCACCGGCTCGATGCTGGGTGAATTCAGCATCTGAATTTGCGCGGCCAAGCGGCTGTCGCGCTGTCCCATGCCGACGGTATCGATGAGCACCAGATGTTTGTCGCGCATCAGCGCGATCAGGTCAGCAAGGGTCTGCGCGTCGTGCGCGGTATGCACGGTGACGCCAAGAATTTTTCCGTACGCGCGGAGCTGGTCTTCGGCGCCGATCCGGTAGTTGTCGACGGTGATCAGGCCCAGGCTGCGCGCGCCGTTTTTCAGCACACAGCGCGCGGCGAGCTTGGCGGCGGTGGTGGTCTTGCCCACGCCGGTCGGGCCGACCAGTGCATAGACGCCGCCACGATCGACCAGATCGCTTTCAGCGGGTGAGACCTGGAGATTTCGCAACAGGCTGTCGTGCAGCCAGGTCGCTGCCTGTGGCTCGTTGTAGTCAGCAGGCAATTTGTCGGCGAGGGCGCGTGCCAGCGCCGGAGAAAAACCGGCGGAAAGCATTTGCGAGATCTGTTTGGCCTGCAGCGGGCGCCGCGATGCGGTTTCATTCCAGGACATCACGCCCATCTGCTCCTGCAGGATGGACTTCATCTGCTGGATTTCCGCGACGAGTTGCGAGTGTGATGAATTCGATTCGCTTCCTGATGCCGCTTCCTGGGTGGTGGCAGCCGATTTGCGGGGTGACGTTGCGGCGGGTGCGGTGCGGGTTTCCACGGCGCGCTGCACTTCATTGCGCTGCCCCACGCCGCGCTGCACTTCATTGCGCTGTACGAAATGCGCAAACGATTCCGCGGCAGGAACTTCGCCGGGCTTGAATACGCGTGCATCGGCTGGTGCGCGGCGCGCGGAGCCGAGTGCGGCGACTTTGGCGAGCTTGGCCTGCGTTGCCTGCGCGATGCGGGCCATGGTCGTCAGCGTTGCCGGATCCACCGGCGCGTCGGGGGCGGGAGATGCTGGCGTGGCCGGTGCTTCCAGTCGCGGCGATCGATCGATCAGCGCCGCGATATCGTTGTGGGCCGACGCGATCACTTCGACGCCGCCATCGACTTTCTGATTGGACAGGATGACCGCCTCGTCGCCCATTTCGGCGCGAACCTGCTTGATGGCTTCGCGGGATGTGGCACTGAAAAATCGTTTCACGCTCATGCTTGTGCTCCTACAACGGTGCTAACGCGGATTGCGGAAAAATCGGGAATCTCGCCGTGGCCCAGGACCTTCAGGCGGGGTGCGGCACGTTTCATCAGGCGCGCGACCGAGGTACGCAACCGGTCGGGCACCAGCAGGACGGCAGGAAGGCCGAGGCCTTCCTGGCGCTCCGCGGCTTCCGCGGTACGGGAGACGATCATCTCGCCCAGACCGGGTTCGACCGCGAGCGCTTCACCGCTGTTGGCGCCTAGCGCCTGGCCCAGCATGCGTTCAATCTCGGGATCGAGCGCGATGATGTCGAGTTCACGAGTCTGGCCGTATATTTTGTGGACGATGAAGCGGCCGAGCCGGGTGCGCACGGCATTGGTGATGTCGGCGGGATTCTGGGTCTGCGCGCCGGCTTCGGCGATCGCATCGAGAATGCTGCGCAGGTCGCGGACAGGAACGCCTTCTTCGAGAAGGTTTTGCAGTACCTTCTGGAACGTGGCGATCGAAATCAATTTCGGCACGATGTCGTCGAGCAGTTTGGGCGCGTATTTGTTGACATGCTCCATCAGCGCCTGGGTTTCCTGACGTCCCAGCAACTGCGCGGCCTGGCCGTGCATCAGGTGCGAAAGATGGGTCGCGACAACGGTCGCGGCGTCGACCACCGTGTAGCCGTGGGTCTGCGCGAAGTCGCGCTGGCTTGCTTCGATCCACGTTGCGGGCAAACCGAATGCCGGATCGCGGGTCGCGCTGCCGATCAGTGGTGTGCTGGCTTCGCCCGGATTGATTGCCAGCAGCATGCCGGAAATCGCTTCGCCCTCGCCGACCGAGACTCCCCTGAGCGTGATGCGATAGGCGTTGGGCTTGAGTTCGAGGTTGTCGCGGATATGCACGGCCGACGGCAGGAAGCCCACGTCCTGTGCAAATTTCTTGCGGATGGCCTTGATGCGTTTCAGCAACTCGCCGTCCTGCGCCTGATCGACCAGCGGAATCAGCCGGTATCCGACTTCGAGCCCGACCATGTCGACCGGCTCCAGATCGTCCCACGAGGCTTCATCGTTCTTTACCGGTGCGGCGGGGGCTTCGACAGGAACCAGGGCCGCCTGTTTGCGGCGCTCGGTGAGCCACCATGCGCCGTATCCCAAGGCGCCGGCCATCATCAGGAAAGCGACATGCGGCATGCCCGGGATCACGCCGATGAGCAGCAGCACGGCGGCAGTCAGGCCGATCGAGCGCGGCATCGTGAACAATTGCGTGGAAATCTGCGTGCCGATATCCTGGTCGGTGCCGACGCGGGCAACGATCATGGCGGCGGCGACAGAAATCACCAGCGCGGGAATCTGTGCGACCAGGCCGTCGCCGATGGCCAGCAGGATGTAGTTGTTGGCGGCCTGCGCGACCGACAGATTATGCTGGGCGATGCCGATGATGAGGCCGCCGATGATATTGATGAACAGGATGAGGATGCCGGCGATTGCGTCGCCACGGACGAATTTCGATGCACCGTCCATCGAGCCGAAGAATTCCGCTTCCTGTGTGATTTCCGAGCGGCGGCGCTTGGCCTCGGCCTGATCGATGATGCCGGCATTCATGTCGGCGTCGATGGCCATTTGCTTGCCCGGCATGGCATCCAGGGTGAAGCGGGCGGAAACCTCGGCGATGCGGCCCGCGCCCTTGGTGACCACCACAAAATTGATGACCACGATAATCGCGAAGACGATGATGCCAACGGCAAAATTGCCGCCGATCAGGAAGTGGGCAAAGGCTTCGATCAGCTTGCCGGCGGCGTCACCGCCGGTGTGACCATTGAGCAGCACGACGCGGGTGGACGCCACATTCAGCGACAGCCGCAGCAACGTGGTCACCAGCAGGACCGTCGGGAATGCGGCAAATTCGAGTGGTTTGCGCGTGTACACCGCCACCAGCAGGACCACCAGCGACAAGGCAATATTGAATGTGAACAGAAAATCCAGTGCGAACGCCGGCAGCGGCAGCACCATCATCACCAGGATCATCAGAATGAGGATCGGCGCGGCCAGGGTTTTCCACTGTATGTCGCCAAGATTCAGGCGGTTGAGGACGGCGTTCATTGATGGCTCCCCAGCGGATCAAGGCCGGTTGGAATTTCGATCAGGCCGGGTTCGCGCAGGGTCATGCCCGGTGCCAGGCGCTTCAGTTGATAAACGTAGGCCAGCACCTGCGCGACGGCGTTGTACAACGTCACCGGTACTTCCTCGCCGATCTCGGCGTGGCGATGCAACGCGCGGGCCAGCGCCGGCTGTTCCATCACCGGGACATTGTGTTCGGCCGCGATTTCGCGAATGCGCAAGGCGATCAGGTCGGCGCCCTTTGCGACGACGGTCGGCGCCCGCATCTTGCCGTCGTGGTAGGCCAGTGCGACCGCAAAGTGCGTTGGATTGGTGACGATCACGTCGGCCGTCGGGATTGCATCCATCATCCGCCGGCGGGCCGCATCGCGTTGCAGCGCGCGGATCCTCGCCTTGACGTGCGGGTCGCCATCGTTTTCCTTGGATTCACGCTTGACTTCCTCGAAGGTCATCTTGAGGGCGGAGTGATGGCGCCACAATTGCGCGGGCACGTCGATTATCGCGGCCAGCGCAATCACGCCTATCATCGCGCCGAGGCTCATCAACAGCATCCCGCCGGTGTTGGAGAGGGCGGCATTGAGTGGAATGCTGGCAAGCTGCGCGAACTGTTCGCGGCCATTCATCAGCGTCGTCACGGCAACGATGGCGAGACAGATGGCGATCAGGATCGATTTGCCCATTTCGATCAAACCATGCTTGTCGAACATGCGGCTGATACCGGTAATCGGATTGAGTTTGGCGAAATTGGGCATTACCGGCTTCAAGGTGAAGTTCCAGCCGCTCAGCGCCAGCGGCGCGGCGATTGCTGCCAGCAGCAGCAGCGCGAGAATGGGAATGGCAGCAATAACCCCGGCGCCCGTCAACGCCATGAGACGCAGGCCCATGCTGCCTTCGCCGGCAATGGCGGCATGGTCAAAACGCAGACCCTGTGTCATGAGTTCGAGCGAATCCTGAAACAACTTTGGACCCAATCCCATCAATCCGAACAGCGCGGCACCGAGCAGCAGGAAGCTGGCGAGTTCTTTCGAACGCGCGACGCGGCCTTCCTCGCGTGCATCCTTGAGCCGCTTTTCCGAGGCGGGCAGGTTGCGGTCTTCAGCGCTGTTTTCTTGTTCAGACATGGCGTGACATAAGCCTTTCTATGTCAGCCATTATTCCGGTGCGGGCCGGATTGTAAGGAGCGAATATGGGGGGAATTCGCCCTTATTTGCGGGCTTGGAGGCTACGGGGCAAAGTCAAGCACTGGCGCGGCTTCTGGCGGCATTGTGGCCTGAAAGTGCCGCCAGTGCTGGTGTTTGGCCTGTGCGCCGCGATGGGATGAATCGCAATCGCGGAATAGCGATTGCGACTTTTCGCCAACCCGCATTTCGTGCGGCTTCATCAGGGCTGCGGATCGCGGCAACAACTGGGACGCGACGTTTAGAAACCCAGGCTTGCCAGCATGTCATCCACCTGAGATTGGTTGGTCACGATATCGGTACGGTCTTCGGTCTGAACCACCGGCCCCGCCAGGAACTCGGTGTCGTTGGAGGGCGCGGGCGCCTTGGCGCGGCGTTCCAATGGCGTGGTTTCCATCAGCAGCGCCACCAGTTGCTCTTCCAGAGTTTGCGCGAGGTCGACAACCTTGCGAATGACCTGGCCCGTCAAGTCGTGGAAATCCTGCGCCATCATGATATCGGTGAGGTAGCTGTTGGCGAGGTCCGATGACATCGACAGACTCCCCAAAAACTCATGCGTATCGCTGACCAGCGCCTTGCCCTGCGGACCGTCCAGGGACTTTCCAATATGGCTATTCCAGCGCTCCTTGAGGGCGTTGGCGCCTTCTTTCATTTCATCCTGGGTGACGCGCGCGAACTCGACGGTATTCAGAACTTTTTCCGCCGATTCGCCGGTCAGCTTGGCGATATACGAAAGTCGCGCACGCGCATCCGGCAGGGCATCGACCGCGGTCTCGAGTGTCTTGTTCTTGTCATAGCCAAGCTCGCACAGGGCATCATGCAGGTGGCGGGTAATGACACCGATTCGCTGCAGGACATCTTTTGCCTCCAGGTCCGGTTCGAAGTCGGCGGGCGGTGCATTTTTCTTGGCGCGGGAAGAGGCGGTGTTTGCTTTCATGGCTGTCTCACTTCGCGAATTTCTGCACAATTTTGAGGACCTTTTCCTCCAGCGTGGCCTTGGTGAACGGTTTGACAATGTAGCCACTGGCGCCACCCTGGGCGGCGGCAAGGATGTTTTCCTTTTTTGCCTCCGCGGTCACCATCAGCACCGGCAGACCCTTGAGGTTGTCATCGGCTCGGATCTGGGTCAGCAATTCAAAACCGTTCATGTTCGGCATGTTGATATCGGATACCACGAAGTCGAAATTGCCGCCACGCAGTTTGGCGAGCGCGACCACGCCGTCTTCCGCTTCGTCGGCATTGTTGTAGCCGATTTCCTTCAACAGGTTGCGCACGATTCGGCGCATGGTCGAGAAATCGTCAACGATCAGAAATTTCAGGTCAGCAACGGGACTCATTTTGGCTCCTTTGGCGGACTCCGCACCTGCTGGTGCCGGAGTGTCTGTCTGGTTATCGGCCCGGTCGGGGCATTACTTAGGGGCGACGGCTGCATCAGGCGTGGTGGCCGGTGGTGTGAGCGGTGGCGGCACAGCAGCGGCTGCCGGCGATTTCACCGCGTCCACCGCGTCCACCGCGGCCGCGACATCATCCGCATCCTGCACCTCGATCTGGCCGCCTCCGCGCGTCAGGCGCTCCTCGGCATCCTTGTTCATGACAATGATGGTGATGCGGCGGTTGGCCGGATCCTTGGGGTCGTCCGCATTGAACGGCGCAGACGACGCGAGCCCGACGACGCGGTAAATTTTTTCTTCGCTCATGCCGCCGGCGATCAGTTCGCGGCGCGAGGCATTGGCGCGATCCACCGAGAGTTCCCAGTTCGAATAGCCGCGCTGGCCATTCTGGAAGGCGTAGGCGTCGGTGTGGCCGGAAAGCGTAACCTTGTTTTCAACATCGTTCAGCACGCCGCCGATCGCGCGCAGCAATTCGCGCATATAGTCCTTGACGGACGCGCGGCCGATATCGAACATGGGCCGATTCTGTTCATCGACGATCTGGATGCGCAGTCCGTCCTTGGTGATGTCGAGGCGAATCTGATTGCGGAACGCTTTCAGGCGCGGGCTGTTGTCGAGCACGGCTTCGACATCGGCCATCAGTTTCTTCATTCGTTCGCCTTCGATCCTTTGGCGATCCGCTTTCAACGCCTGCAGGTTGATCGTGCGCTTTTTCGCTTCGATGTCCCCCTTCTTCACCTGCCCGACCGCGCGGGTCAGATCGGTGCCTCCACCCTTCAGCACGCTTGAGCTGTCGCCGGAACCGGAACCGCCGCCCATCGCGACTTTCATGGGATTGTTGAAGTATTCGGCGATGCCGCTCAGTTCGCCTTTCGACGTCGAGCCGAGCAACCACATCAGCAGGAAGAACGCCATCATCGCCGTCACAAAATCGGCGTAGGCAATTTTCCACGCCCCGCCGTGGTGAGGGTGGCCGCCTTTCTTGATGCGGCGAATGACTACCGTTGGCTGGGCTTTTGGTTTTTTTGAAGTGGTCATGGCGGCATTTCAAGGTTCGGCACGGCGCAAGCTGGTACGCGTCAACCGGTGCGCTTTTGCTTGACGTGAGTTTCCAGTTCGGCGAACGTGGGCCGCTCGGTCGAGTACAGCACCTTGCGGCCAAATTCCACCGCCACCTGCGGCGCGTAACCCTGCAGGCACGCCAGCAGGGTAACCTTCACACACTGCAGTTCCTTGGTGGCTTCTTCAAGCTTTTGCTGGATCAGTCCGCTCAGTGGGCCGACAAATCCGTAGGCGAACAGGATGCCGATGAAGGTACCCACGAGAGCCGCGCCGATCTTTCCGCCGAGTATCGCCGGTGGCTCACCTACCGATCCCATTACATTCACCACGCCCATCACCGCCGCCACGATACCGAATGCGGGCAGGCCGTCCGCCACTTTCTGGATAGCCTGGGCGGGAACGTCGCCCTCATGGTGATGGGTATCGATTTCCTGATCCATCAGCGTTTCGATCTCCAGCGGATTCAGGTTTCCGGACACCATCAGGCGCAGGTAGTCGGTAATGAATTCGATCAGATGGTGATCGGCACTGACTTCAGGATGCTTGCTGAATACGGGGCTCTGGTCCGGCGCTTCCAGATCGCGCTCGATGGCCATCATGCCTTCCTTGCGAATCTTGGTGAGAATGTCGTAGAGCAGCGCCATTAACGCCATGTAGCGTTCACGGGTGTACTTGGAGCCCTTCAACAGCGGCGCCAGCGAACGCAGGGATGCCTTCAGGGTCTTCATGTTGTTGCCAACCACGAAAGCGCCGATCGCACCGCCGCAGATGATCACCAGTTCAGCTGGCTGGACCAGCACGCCGAGTTTGCCGCCGTGCCATACAAAGCCGCCAAGCACCGAACCGATCACCACGATGTAGCCAATAATGACGAGCATTTATTGTGTCTCCAAGAAAACGCAACGCGTGGTCGCAAGAATGCGCAATGCGTTTTTGACTATTGGAGTTATTGTCGGCTGCCTCGTGAAATCTTAAGCCGCGAACCGCGATCATCGCGGATTTTCATCGCCTGGCCGGAAACACTGCGCGCGTCAGCAGGTTTCCGGGACGAAAGGATCAAGAGGCCCCTCAAAGGCCGCTTGACTCAGTCCAGGGCGCAAGTCGCCGTGGCGTTGTCAGTGTAGAAGCGCGTTTGCGTGGGTCTTGCCCGCGCGGGAGGGCACGTTGCACAGGCCGCAGACGTAGTCGTCGGTCAGTTCGTTGGTATGGGTCACGAATTTGCCGCCGCAACAGGAGCAGGGCGTCAATTGCACCATGCCGGCATCGACAAACTTGACCAGGCGCCATGCGCGAGTAATGGTCAGCACTGTTTCAATGCCCAATGCCTGGGTTTTCTCGACGTAAAGTTCATAGGCCTTGATGACCGCGTCGATTTCGTCGATGGCCGTGGTCTTGTTGAGATATTCGTAGACATTCAGGAACAGCGATGAATGAATGTTCGGCTGCCAGGCCATGAACCAGTCGGTCGAAAACGGCAGCATGCCCTTTGACGGCGATTTTCCCTGCACCTCTTTATATAGCTTGAGCAGGCGCTCATAGGAAAGGCTGGTTTCGCTCTCAAGTACCTGCAGGCGGGCGCCGAGCCTAATCAGGTGGACGGCGAGGTTGATGTCGCGGCTTTCGCCGACAATGCTTTTTGCGCGCATGTTAGATAGCCTCCGCCATTTTGCCGGCCATCAGGATATTGGCGTGCAGGCCGTTGGTGTAGCCGACTTTCCCGTTGGTGGTGAGCAGATTCCACACCATTTCGTCATCAAAGCGAAAACGGCACATCAGCATGTTGCCGGCGGCGATCTTCATGAGTTGACCAGGCGTGAGGTTGCCGATCAGATTGGCGATTTCCTCACTGAGTCCCAGGCGATATAGCGCCTGCGGAAGATCGGCGCGAATCATGTGCTGCGCGAGCATCAGGTAGGACAGGTTTGCTTCGCGAATTTCTTCCAGCAATTGCTCGGGTTGGACGGTCATTTTTGGTGCCTCATTTTGTATTCAAGATTGCGCGATTGCTGCCGAAATACGTTTGTTGTTTTTGTGTTTGTTGCTTTTCTTCTTTATCGCCACCTTTGTTGAAACGGTTTGGCGATGAATGCATTGTGGGTTTTCGCTCGTCCGTGCTGAATCCGAATTCGCCCAAGAATTCCGTCAGGCTGGCGCCGCCACCTCTGTAGGGAATTGCCTTACATGACGCTTCCGCATCGTGACCATTGAGATAGACGCGACAAAAAAACAATGAGTTACGTGCGTGTTTCAGCCAGTGGGCAATCGCGGGCGCCGGGCACTTTTTCTGCATGGGTCAAATATGCGGGCCGTGTCCACAAGAAATTGATTCCGCACCCCTAAAGTTTCACCAGCATTCGCCCGATAAGGGACGTGCAGGGGATTCGGTGTGGTCTGGCGAAGTTCCGGCTAACCCAGTGTCATCGGGTCAGTTGCTCACGCAGTATGTCGCGGGCACAAACGTCACGTCGTTGAAGGATCGGGGATGAGTTTTTGAGAAGGATGCAAATGAATATTCCCACCGCCAGAACACAATTGCCGACTGCCAGGGTATTTCGCCTGGTGACACGCACGCAGCGGCCGGCCGGGCAGACCACGATACTGTTCGCTTAGTCACCGTTCGCCCTGAGGTATCGAAGGGCTTCCGGCGCAAATGCCCTTCGATACCTCAGGGCGAACGGTACAAATTTGACAAAGCGAACAGCATTGGGTCAGGCCATCGACCTGCCGGTGTGCGGGCCTGACGCCAAAACGGGAGACGATCATGCCCTTAGCCGCCCTCGGAATTGGCAGCAACCTCGAAGTCAACGGCCTCGTTTCGCAATTGATGGCCATTGAGCGCCAGCCCCTGGCCGTGTCGCAACAGCGCGAGGCAAAGGTGCAAGCGCAGCTGTCAGCATACGGCCGGCTGCAGAGCCAGATCGCGTTGTTTGGCGATGCGGCGGCATCCCTTGGCAAACCGGGAAAGCTGACTGTATACAGTGCCGCCATTGCTGATGCCGAGGTTGCCAGCGCAAGTACCGGACATGTCGCCGCCGCCGGCAATTTCTCGCTTGAAGTGAAACGGTTGGCGACAGCCGAAAGACTTGCTTCCAGCACGTTTGCCAGTTCGAGCAGCCCGGTAGGCACCGGCCTGCTGACTATTTCGCTTGGCACCTATAGCGGCGCGACAAAAAATTCACGCCGCGCGCCGACAAGAGAGCGCTGACCGTCAACATCGAAGCCGGCAAGAATACTTTGGCAGGTGTACGTGACGCCATCAATGCCGCGCAAAACGATGCAAATGGTGCAAGTAGTGCAAGTGGTGCAAGCGGTGTTAGCGCGACCATCGACACCGACGGCGGTGGAGTACGCCTGATCATATCGAGCAACGGTACCGGTGCAGGGAACGCCATCAAGATCGATGCACCGGCAATCTCCGCGTTCAACTTTGATCCCGCCGCGGCGGGTACCCAGGCAGTCAGCCAATTGCAGGCCGCGCAGGACGCCCTCGTCAGCATCAACAACCGGACCTTCGTCAGCGCTTCCAATCAAATTGCCGGGGCGATCGATGGCCTGACGCTGACGCTGACCACGGCCAAACCCGGGCAGCAAACGACTGTGACGGTGACGCAGGACAAGGAAGCCGCGATACAAGCGTTGCGTGAATTTGTCGCCAGCTACAACACCCTGAGCACATTGGCGCGCAGTTACACCAAGTATGACGTTGCCACCAAGGTCAAAGGGGCGTTGCAGGGCGAGGCCACGGCAGTGTCGGTTATCAATGAACTGCACACGACCATCGCCAGCGCCATTCCCTCCGCCGCCACCGCTGGCGGTTTTACGAACCTCGGTGATGTCGGCATCACGCTGCAGGCAGATGGCTCGCTCCAGCTCGACGAGACCGATCTGGCCGCTGCCATTGCCAATGAATCAGGCATTGCCAAACTGGCCCGGTTGTTTGCCGCGTCGGCGTCCAATCCGGATACCTTCGTTTCGCGGATCAAGGCATTTGTCGACAAGACTCAGGGTACGAGCGGTCTGATTTCCACCACGACCGAAGGGTTGTCGACGACCATCAAGCGGCTCGACAAGGAGCAGCAAAGCATCAGCACGCGCCTGATCGGCGTGGAAGCGTACCTGCGGGAGCAGTTCAACGCAGTCGACGCCACACGCAGTGCGCAGAACGCCGCGCCGGCATATCCGGCGAACGCGCAGTCGATCTGGAGCGGCGCGGGCAAATAGGTGGTTCACCGCAAGATTCTGTGAGGGAGAGGCCTTCAAGAACCGGCGCATTGGCCGATAAAGAGAATATCTTCCCGCCAATCCCAGTTGCCCACTTCACGATCGAGAATATGAACGCCTTCGCCAGATTTGTCGCAAACACTTACGCCACCGTGGATGTAACGACGGGTGTGGCGTCGGCTTCACCGCATCAGCTCACGCTCATGCTCTATGATGCGGCGCTCAAGCATTACGGGCAAGGCGCAAATGCACATGGCGGCGGGACGCATTGCCGAAAAGGGCGCCGCCATCACCCGCGCAATCCGTATTGTCGAAGAAGGGCTCACGGGCCCGCTCGATCTTTCGCAGGGCGAGCTCGCGCAAAACCTGAAATCCCTCTATGACTACATCAATAGCTGCCTGCTGAAAGCCAACCTGCGCAATGATGCCGCGCTGTTGGCCGAGGCGCACACCTTGCTTGCCGGCATGCGCGAAACGTGGGCCGCGATCGCGCCAAGCGTGGGCGAGAAACCGGTGGCGATGCCACCGCCCGGCGCCATGTCCCAATATGGCAGCATCCCCGCGTAAGCGCACAACCATGAATTCCATGTACCTGCTGGAGCGTTGCGAACACATTGCGAACTGCAGTGCATTGATGCTCACTGCGGCACGCGACAGCAACTGGCAGGAGGTTGCGCGGCTGAAAGAGCGCGCCAATGCCGCCATCAACGAAGTCCGCGTGCTCTCGGCAACCGTTGCGCTGACTGCCGAGGAACGCCGGATCAAGCTGGCATCCATGCAGCGGATTCTTGTCAACGATGGCCAGATCCAGGAACTCTCGCAGCCGTGGTTGAGGCGCGTGGCCCGCTGGCTGCCTTCGGGCGGTTCGGCAAACGGTCTCTACGAAAGAATGCTGCGGTGAGCGCATCGATCAAAATGGGCACGCTTCTGCCGGTCGATCGTGTTGGCGGCATCGTGCCGGTTTCTCGCCGTGATCATCCGCAAATACCCGTTGCCAATGATGGCCCGCATCAACGTCATCCGCCCACAGGCAAGGGGCCGCGCGACGAAAGGCGCGAGGCGCCCCTCGAGCCAGAGTCGCGCGACGCGCCCGCCGCTGAGTCTGACATTGCCTCTGACACTACGCCTGACATTGCGCCAACGTCCCCCTTTGGCCGCGTGGTCAATACATTCGCGGGACCGCGCTATCCATCATCTTCCGCCTTAATGCTGTAGTGAGCACACCATGACGACTACTCCCGCCCCGATCAAAAGTGATGACCTGCCGGCTGCGAATTGCACGCTCCCGGAGTTGTACGTCGACGAGCTTGAGCCCTACCAGGAGTACTCACGCATCGAGATACTGGCCAATTTGCGCGTACTGATTGACCGGCACGTGCTGACCACCGTGTATTTCGATCAGGGGGCGAGTTTCATCATCACCCGAATCCTCGGATTTACGGCGGATTTCGAGGAGCTTATTTTCGACCTCTCGCCGGACGCCAAAACAAACGAAAAACTGCAGGAGTCCAGCGACCTGACAATGGTCGCGTTTTTCAACCATATCAAGGTGCAGTTCACCGTCAATCGCGCGGTCCTCACGCAATTTGAGAATGCGCCGGCATTGCGTGTCGGCCTGCCGCGATCACTATTGCGGCTGCAGCGGCGCACGGCGTTCCGCGCGCGCACGCTGGCGGCCAACAGCCCCGATGTGTTGCTGCCGCCGATTACCGATGCGCTCGGCACGCACGAAACAGGACGTCTCAGGGTTGCCGATATCAGCGCCACCGGATTCGCCTTTGTCGCGCCTGCCGAGAAGCCGGTCCTGACGGTAGGCATGCAACTCGCGGGGTGTGAACTGCAGTTGTATGACAACGAATCCTATGGAGTGGATATCGAGATTCGGCGCGTGTCGGTTTTCAAGGATGGATTTGGACGGGAAATGAGCCGGGTCGGCTGCCGCCTGCTACGAATTTCCGGCTCCGCCGAGATGGCGGTACAGCGTTATGTGAATCAGCTTGATGTGGCGGGGCGGAGTAATCACTGATCAAGGTAGCTGGAGTTGGCACGGCATCGGGTGTCAGGCACCAATAGCAAGCCTGCCCCGCGGATTGTACGAAACTCCAGTACTGGCGCGCCTTCCTGGCGAAAATACCGCCGAAAGCCGCGCCGGTGCTAGACCTGCATGTTCATCGTCTCGTTGTAAGCAGTCACCAGTTTGTTGCGCACCTGCACCACGGCCTCGAATGCCCTTTAATTCGGTCTGGAACCTTGCGATGCTACATCGCTACGCCTGACCCCGATGCGCATGAACGCAAAAAATCGACGACTACATAATGCCCGCCCAATTGCGCGACATCTTGTGGTGTTTGCAAGAATTCGTTCCGAACATCACATCTCGCACCAGACTCAACTAGCAGCCGTACCGTGTCGATTTTTCCGCAAGCGGAAGCCCAGTGTAGAGGCGTATTTCCAAGATCTCCAGCTTGATTGATGTCTGCGTTATTACGAATGAAGGCAAACATGTGTTCGGCGTTGCCAGCCCTAGCCGCAACGTGGATGGGCGCATCCTCGTCAGTTCCCACTTGATTTGGGCTGACGAGTGCAGTGTCAGCAAACTGCAGCAACCCTTGATATTCAAGTAGCAGGTGTTTCAGGTCGCTCATTTGAGCAATCCAGTACAGTCCTTGCAACAAGGGCGAGGGTCGCGATGAAACCGCATAGTCCGCGCACGGCGGTCATTACGATCAGGTATTCGGGCATTGGAAAAAAGTTTGTCTGCCGACATGCTCAATATCAGATGCGTTCCGAAGACGAGCTACTTGTATTCGTCCTACTATCATTGAGTTCCATTTCATAAGATAAACGGGTCAAAAGCCGCGATATGACTAACTGTGCTGGGAGATTTTGTTATCGCACTCTAATTGGTGATTGCCGTATTTTTCATCACCTTTTTCTTCCTCCAAAGTGAAGTGCCAGCACAACAAAGGTCGCTAGTAATGTTGCCCAAAGAATGCTGTTCCCGATCATGAGAACCAGCAGGAAATCAGAATCACTACTGGGCTCAAGATAGACAAAAGGTATCGCTAGAATCTCCGCAGCCTGACGCCATGCATGTGTGTTCGGCTGCGGCTTGATCACGACTGATTTTGTGAAGCAAATCCAAGTCGCCAGAAAATGAATGAACAAAAACAGGCCAAACAATCGAACAAATCGTTTCATAGATGACAACCCCTTAGGCTATGGTTTTCTCTTCGATTCACCGCGGTATCTTTTGGTCAAATCTTCAAATACTCGCCCTGAGAAATTTCGACAACTATTGCCAATGAGCCAATAGGATCCTGGGGTACCTTCCAATTTGTCAAACTCGGCAGATATCTTCGCATCGGTATTCGCACTGGAATATCGATACCAGTAACTGTAGTTTCCAGATATCAGTGGGCCAGCCGCCGAGGTATCGTAGTAAACCTTTCCTTTGCAGCCGAAATGGCAATCCTCTTCATCTACACCAAAGCTAATGCAATTTCTAATTCCGTTGTATTGACCAACGCAGACGCTACGGTGAAAAGGATACCCTCCTTCACCCTTAACTGAACCCTCGACCCAGTAATCGAGTCCGTCTCGATCAGTATTGAAGAGTGGGTTATTTCCGGCATATGCAAATGTGTTAATGCCGCCGCCCAGCCCAATCGGATCACTCTCTATATAACGTCCTGTGCTCGGATCGTAATCCCTGAAGTAGTTGTAGCTGGTGCCGGTCTCCACGTCCGCGAATTGTCCCGGGAACCGCAGGTTGTATTTGAAGGTTGTCCCGGTCGCGTTTGGGTCTTCATTCGGCGCGTTATCGCCAAACGACTCTGCATTGCTCCACTCCCAGACCTTGGTGTTATCACTTGATTTGGTGATCGCTCTCGGCGTGCCGATCTGGTCGGCATGAATATAGTAAAGCGCCTGCGGCGGAGTCACCGTCACATTGATAGGCGCCGAGGTCGTGATCCCGCCATCATTGTCATAGGCCTTCGCCGTATAGCTGTACGCCGCCGCAGGCACATTGGCATCCGCCACCGTGAACGGCGCCGCATTCGCCGTCCCTGCCAGCGTGGTTCCCCGATAGAACTCAACCTTCACAATCGTGCCGTCGCTGTCGGCCGCACTCGCCGTCAGCGTGATGCTCGCCGGCGCCGGATAGCTCGCCCCGCCAACCGGGGCGGTGAGGCTCACCGCCGGCAGTGCGTCCACGCGCACGCTTGCCGCGGCCGTGGTCGTCGTCGCACCACCGTTGTCATACGCCTTGGCCGTATAGGCGTAAGTGCCCGGCGCGACCGCGGCGTCGCTGGCCGTGTACGGGGCGGCGGTGGCGGTCGCCACCAGCGTCGCGCCGCGATAGAACTCGACCTTGGTAATCGTGCCGTCGCTGTCGGCCGCGGTGGCGGCGAGCGCGATGGTGGCCGGCGGCAGCAGCACCGTCCCATTCGCCGGCGCCGTCAGGCTCACCGTCGGCGCCGCGTTGGTCAGCGTGTAGGTGATGGCCAGTTTCGGACGCAAGGTGGTATTGGTGGTGTACTCGCGGCTGTTGAATGACTTGGCGGCGGTGGCGCCACTGGTCGGTACCAGCCGCCATCCGTAGTTGGCGGCGCCGGCGCTCATCGCGGCAACACCGCCGGTGACGGTGAAGGCGAGCCATCCGGCCGCGGTCGTGGTCGAGGCACTGCCGTCGGCGGTGGCGACGAGGTCGGTGCCCGATCCGGTCGCCCCGGCCACGCTCCAGTTGAGGGTACTCGTGGCTTTGTTCCACGTCGCCTGGGTCTCCACCCAGTTCTTGAGCACGCGCCGGGCGCCATAGGTGGTGGCACCGCCCGAGGACTTGTACAGGCTCAGGGTCGCCGACTGGATGGTCGCGCCATTGGGCACCGGTCCGCCATCGGCGGCGAAGATCTTGAAGCGCACCAGCACCCCGCGCGAGCCGGTCTGGTCCTGTACCGACGTGGCGGTGCCGAAGTTGCTGGTGGCCGAGCCGCTGTTGATATAGGTGTCGGTGGCGCCGGTGTAGGCGTTGAGGCCTTGTTGCAGGGTGACGGTTGTCTGCGCCTGACTCGATGCGGCGAACAGCAGGGCGAGGGTCGCGATGAATCCGGATACTCCGCGCACGGCGGTCTTCCGATGCCGGGCGTTCACGGCAGGCCTCACTTGAACACCGCCACCGGCAGGTCGTTGAACCAGAGCGTTTCCTGCCGGGCGGTGCCGGCGAGATCGTATTCGCCGATCAGGCGCCCGCCTTCGTCGTAAATGAAGCGCGTCACCGTGCCGTTCACGGTCTTGGTCACGCGCTGGCCGAGCGCATTGATGCCGGCCTGAACGACGACGGGCGTGGTGCCGGGGATCGTGATGCTGGTCGGCCGGTTGTTGCCGCCGTAGCTCCAGGTCGAGGATCCATCGGTGGTGCGGTTGCCGTCACTGTCGTAGCTGTAGCTCTTGGCGATGGAGCCGGTGAGATTGTTGAGGCGATGGCTGCTGGTGCCGTAGCCGTAGTTGGTGAGGCTGCCGGCGACGGTGGACGTCAGGCGGTTGCCGACGCCGTCGTAGCTGAAGCCGCGCGCGGGATTGGTGTTGCCGGCGTTGGGGGTCACCACCGTCAGCCGGTCGAGGCTGTCGTAGCCGTAGGTGGTGCTCTTGGCCGGATCCACCACATTGGCGGTGAGCTTCTGCAAGTCAGTGATGCGGCTGGCGGCATCGTAGACGATGAGGGTTGGATCGATCGCGCCATTGGCCGGGCCGGATTCGATCTTGGTGGTGCGGCCATCGAGATCGAAGTAGCGAATGTACTTGTTCGGCGCGGCAATGCTGTCGTTGCCCCAGGTCCATTCGCCGATCGGGCCGAACGGTTCGTAGTCGGCGTTCTTGACGACGGGCACCCCATCGAGCGTGATGCCGGTGACGCGGTTGTTGAGGTAGGTGTAGGCGACGACCTTGCCCGACGGCAGCGTCATGGTGGCCAGTTGTCCGGCGCTGTTGTAGCTGTAGCTCAGCGTCTGGGTGAAGGCGAGCGTGGTCTGTGCCTTGGACAGCACCCGGCCCTTGTTGTCATAGCTGTAGGTGGTGGTGCCGGTCTTGTCGGTGATCGAACAGAGGCGGCCTTTGCCGTTGGTGCAGCTTATTGGCGTGCCATCGTAGGTGTAGGTGACGGTTTCGGCGGGGTCGGTCTGATAGGCGGGATAGCTGATGCTGGACACCCGGTTCAGCACGTCGTAGCCGTAGGTCGCGGTCACACCGCGGGCATCGGTCTTGGTGAGGAGGTTGCCGGCATTGTCGTAGGTGAAGCCGGTAATGCCGGTATCGGGACTGGTCTGGCTGGTCAGTTCGTTGAAGCCGTTGTAGACGTAGACGGTGGCCAGATTCTTTGGGTCGGTGACCTTGGTGAGGTTGTCCTGGGCGTCGTATTCGTACTTGGTCGGGGCGGCGGCGCCGTTGAAGGGATCAACCACTTGCATCAGCCGGTTCAGGGCGTCGTAGCTTTGTGTGGTCACGCGCGCCAGCGGGTCGGTGGTGCTCACGAGCAGGTCGTTGGCGTCGTAGCCGTATTGGGTGATCTGGCTGGCCGGGGTGGCGCCGCCGATGTCCTGTTGCAGCCGGTTCAGGGCGTCGTAGACGCGGGTGCGGGTGCGCGCCAGGGTGCCGGCCGGGTCCTTGTAGGCCTCCTTCGTGCGGTTGCCCATGTTGTCGAGCGTGTAGGTCACCTTGTTGTTGAGGCTGTCGGTGATGTCCGTGAGGCGATGGGCGCCGTCGTAGGTGTAGCTGAGATAGGAACTATCGGGGAGCGTGACCTTGATGAGCTGGCCGACGCCGTCGTAGTCGTAGAGCGTGACTTCGCCGCCGACGGTGCGAAGTCAGGCGCTGGCGGGCGTCGTAGACCATGTCGGTGACGAGGCCGTTGGCATCCGTAATGGATAGCGGCTGGCCGTGGGCGTTGTAGCTGGTGATGGTGGTGGTGTGGGCGGCGGCGTTGCTGACGGTCGCGAGCATGCCGCGGTTCAGGCCTTGTGCGGCATCGTTGGGATAGTAGGTGTTGGTCGTGGTGTGATTGAGCGGATCGGTGGCGGTGAGGACGCGGCCGAAGGGATCGTACGTGTACGTCCACGTGCGGGTGAGGCCACCGACCGTGACCGACTTCGAGAGGACGTTGCCGTTGGCGTCGTGACCAAAGGTGGTGACTTTGTTGCCGGCGGTGGTGGGTTCGGTAATTGTTGCGGGGATGCGGAACGTTGGGTGCCAGGTGGTGGCAATCGTCCGGCTCTGCGGGGTGGTGGTGCCGGCGGCGGTGAGACCTTCGGTGCGCGATGTCTCCAGATTGCGGGTGAGATCGTAGGTGTAGTTGGTGCGGTTGCCTTTGAAGTCCGTCCGCGAGGCGACGTTGCCGTTGGTATCGTAGGTGGTCGAGTTGGCTTCAAGCCCGCTACAGCCGGGTGTCGAACAGGGCCGCACTTCAGAGGAGGGACTGGGGACACCCGCGACCTTTAGGAAGTTATATGTCCGGGAGATCCCCAAGGGATCGATCACGGTGGTTCGGTTCGGCGAGTAATAGAAATTGAACGAGTACTTATTCACGCCGCCTGCGTGTTCGGACGAAAGCACATACATACCATATTGATTCTGGTAAGCGTAGGTGCTGAAGCGCGACTGATTTTCGTCGCTTATGCCGGTAAGCGCATGAAGGTATGACGCGTCCTCGAAGTGGTACGTGCGCGTCTTGCCGTCAGGGTAGGCCACCGCCAGCAAATTGTCGACGCCGTCGAAGACGCCGTTGTGTACGCCATTATCATATGCATAGCCGCAGACGCCACCGTTCGGGTCAGTTATCTGGATGACGCGACCGCGTGAGTTATAGATATATTGGAGCTGGCGTCCGAACGAATCAGTGACCGCGATGAGAAGGCCGGGGGCTGGCGCAATGGCGGGCGGCGTGGTGGCATCGCTGTATGTCAGCGTATGAACGAGCCCGCTGATATCTGCGATGGACAAGAGGCGTCCTGCGGCATCATAGGTTTCGGGTCCGATTGTTGCCCGCAATGTATTTCCAGCCGATCGTGACCGATGAGGCATCGGTAAGCTGGATGAGTTTTCCCGATTCATCGAGTCGGCCTACCCAAGCGCCGCCAACAAAACGAAACCATTTGGGATCGCCTTCTGGCCGGAACATGGTCACCATCTGGTAACCCGTGCCGGTCGTCATGACCAAGGCGCCGTCATAACTTGATTTCCAGTAATCCCCAAATGGGAATTGGCGCTTGGTGCTGCCAAAGGGAAAGTGAGACCCGAAACTGTTGTAATGTCGTTTGATCTGCAGCGGAAAAGCACCGCTGGTGGAGTAATCGACCTGCATTTCAATCTTTGCGCCGTTGTCCACCGCCACGGGATTTCCGACTTGTTTTCGCTTGGTGCAATCTGGACAGTCAGTCACCTGTGGACGGAAACAATACGGCGGATTCGTAAACGGGCTCGTTTGATAGCCGTCAGGACAGATGACGGTTCTTGTCCGCACATGCTCAGATGCGGTTTCGCTGATGTTTGGGTTGCACGCGCCTTTGACGTTCGGGTCAAGCCAATGCTGTTTGTTCCAACTTGCAACGATTTTGCCAATGCGCGAATACCCCAGATAGACTGCCTCCTCGGACCATGCAGACGGGTAGAACTCCTTGAAGTCCAACCAACAAAGTCTAACGGCAGGATAGCCCGGTGTGGAGTGGTAACCAGCGCCAGCGCAGTATATGAAATCCTTCGTTCCAGACAACATCCCTTCCTCGGATCGGAATCCGCTGAATGGCAGCACTTGGCACTCTTGTACGGGGAGCGAGCTGTAACCAAACGCATATGTCCAATCGCCCACCAAGGGCATTGAACATAAGTTGGTGCCGCCCATCTCCACGCAATCTGCGGGTAGTTGTTGGGCATAGATCGCACCACCACCTGGTCCAAACGCCAGTGCGAGGAATGAAACGCACCAAAACTTCTTCAGCCCGTATCTGAAACAACGTGAAATCTGCACGCGCATTGGTTTCGTCCGAAAAATGATATGAAGGAAAAAATGTCTGAGCGAACGCTCAATTCATTGCATGGCATTGCGAAATGAAAATCGTCAATTTCGGGAGGCAGAATTGTGAACAGAGCATTGATGAACCGACGTGCGGCATCTTGTTTTGCTTCCCGTTGCATCCATCCCGCCACTTACTAAGTGTCAACGAATGCGAGTTATTCGTTAATTATTGAAACGAGAATGTACCACGTCATTTGAACGAAAAATCTCCGTCGATCAATTTCAATTTTCGGACGCTGGATTCGCGGACACAGCGATTGGGCGTTGAGTTAACCCAGCGCCAGTTGGCAAATGAAAGGAAAAATTTAGCGCACGGGGCGAGCGCAGACAAAGAACCCTAGCACTGGCGACCATCCCAGGCCGAAAAGCCGCCAAACGCCGCGCCAGTTCTTGACTTTCACACCTGCATATTCATCATTTCGTTGTAAGCAGTCACCAGCTTGTTACGCACCTGCACCACGGCCTGGAACGACAGTGACGATTGCTGGATCGAGATCATGGTTTCTTCCAGCGTCACGTTGGGATTCTCGGCCTGGAACTCGCGCGTGAGGATTTGCGACTGGTTCTGCAGCTTGCTCACGTTGGCCATGGCGTCTTCGAGCGATTTGCCGAAGCTGACGCCGCCCGTGCGATTGGTTCCCGACAGCGCATTGGCACTGTCGATTGGCGAAATGGCGCCGGCACGTCCGATTGAAGAGATGGGGTCCATGAAAAGGCTCCTGGAGAAATCGCCGGGCGCCGGCATGCGCACCCATTGATGAGGATTGAACAGTAACAGCATCGCCATTTCAGGCAGCCGCCGAAGTAGCCGGGAAATTCCGGCCTTTTTCCGGCTTAGGCCAGTGGATATGGCGAGCAAAATGACCTGCATCAGTTCACGCCTATCCGACGTCCCCACGATCACCACATCAGGCAAATATGGCCGCAATGACTCCCGCAAACAGTGCACAGGTTCCCGTCGCCACGCTGAACCGCGGTGGCTTCACGCCCAACGGACAGAAAAATCTCATGACGCTGGGTGCCGGCGTTGCCATGCTGGTCGCATTGATCGCGGCCGCCGTCATGTGGGGCCGAACACCCGACTTCAAGGTGCTGTATTCCAACCTTTCCGACAAGGACGGCGGCGCCATTCTCGCGCAACTGTCACAAATGAATATTCCCTACAAACACGCCGATGGCGGCGGCGCCATCATGGTGCCATCTGATCAGGTGCATGAAGCGCGGCTCAAGCTCGCATCGCAAGGCTTGCCCAAGGGCAGCACGGTCGGCTTCGAGTTGCTGGAGAATCAGCGTTTTGGTGCGACCCAATTCCAGGAGCAGGTGAATTTCCAGCGCGGGCTGGAAGGCGAGCTGGCGAAGTCGATCCAGTCGCTGTCGTCGGTGCAGAACGCGCGCGTGCATCTTGCCTTGCCCAAACAATCGGCGTTCCTGCGCGAGCAGCAAAAGCCCTCCGCCTCGGTGATCCTCAATCTGTACCCCGGCCGCACGCTGGACCGTGCGCAGGTCGCGGGCATTGTCCACCTGGTGTCATCGAGCGTGCCGGATTTGCCAATGAAAAACGTGACCGCGCTGGACCAGAACGGCACGCTGCTATCGAGCACGGGCGATATCAACAGCGCGGGCGGGCTCGATCCGGACAAGCTGAATTATCTTCAGCAACTGGAGCAAAGCTATATTCGGCGGGTAATCGATTTGCTGGAACCGATCGTCGGTCGCAACAATGTTCGCGCGCAGGTTGCCGCGGATGTTGATTTTGCGGTCATCGAACAAACCGCCGAGACATTCAAGCCAAACGTCGGCGAGGCCAGCGTTCGCAGCTCGGCGATGAATGAATCGAGCAATGGTGGCGGAAACAATGCACAAGGCGTCCCCGGCGCGCTGAGCAATCAGCCCCCGGCCAATCCGACCGCGCCGTTGCAGGGCGCGAGTGCCGCGCCGGGGCAACCGGCTGCGCCGAAAAACGACGCCGGCGCGGGGCCAGGCAAGCGCGAGCAAACCACCAATTACGAAGTCGATAAGACCATACGCGTCGAAAAACGGCCGGTTGGTTCGGTCAAGCGGTTGTCCGTTGCTGTCGTGGTGAATAACAGCAAGTCGACGGATGCCGATGGCAAGGTGACGATGACACCACTTTCCGAAGCTGACCTCGCCAAGATTACGTCGCTGGTACGCGAGGCGGTCGGGTTTTCGCAGCCACGGGGTGACAGCTTGAACGTCGTCAACGTGCCGTTCAATGTTGACGAAAAGATCGCCGAGACCGAGGTGCCTTTGTGGAAACAGCCGGAGAATATTTCACTGGCCAAAGAAATCGGCAAAGGTCTGGTACTGGTCATTGGATTGCTGGTGCTGGTGTTCGGCATGATCCGCCCGGCGCTGCGCAGCATTGGCGCACGCTCGGCACAGATTCCCTCAATGGACACTGCCGCCCTGTCTGGTCCGGGTGCGGTTTACTCGCCGGGGGTACAGGCTGCGCAGCTATCGGCGGCCAATAGCGCCGCGCAGCTTGCCGATGTTCGGCAGCTCGCCAAGCAGGAGCCGGGCACCGTTGCTAACGTGGTCCGCGCATGGGTGAACAAAGATGGCTGATGAAGGGCTCATGAATGCCGCCATCCTGCTGATGTCGCTTGGCGAGGAAGAGGCATCCGAAGTATTCAAATACCTCTCGCCCAAGGAAGTGCAATCGCTGGGCGAAACCATGGCCAAGCTCAAGGTGGTTGACTCCAGCAAGATCGACTCGGTGTTGACCACGTTTCAGGAAACCACCAACGCGCAGCGCTCGCTGGTCTCGGACACCGACGAATACGTGCGAAACGTGCTGAACAAGGCGCTGGGCAATGAAAAAGCCGGCTTCCTGATCGATCGCATTTTGCAGGGCAAGGACGTTTCGGGTATTGAGGGCCTGAAGTGGATGGACGCCGCCACTGTTGCCGAATTGATCCGCAACGAGCATCCGCAGATCATCGCCTCGATTCTGGTGCACCTGGAGCGCGACCAGGCCTCATCCATCCTCGCGCTGATGACCGAACGCACGCGCAATGATGTGATCCTGCGCATTGCCACGCTCGACGGCATCCAGCCCAACGCACTCAAGGAATTGAATGAGGTGCTGACCAAAGTGCTGGCCGGCAGCGAAAAGCTGAAAAAGACCGCGCTCGGCGGCGTCAAGACGACCGCGGAAATACTCAATTTCATGGGCTCCAGTGTCGAGGCCGCGACGGTCGAATCGATTCGTGCATTTGATCCCGACCTTGCGCAAAAAGTCATGGACCAGATGTTCACGTTCGACAACCTGCTTGAACTGGACGACAAGGCCATCCAGCTGGTGTTGCGCGAAGTGCAATCCGAATCCCTGGTGGTCGCACTGAAGGGTGCCGACGCCGGCCTGCGCGACAAAATTCTCAAGAACATGTCGCAGCGCGCTGCGGAAACGCTCAGTGATGACCTCGAATCCAAGGGGCCGGTGCGTGTTTCCGAAGTCGAGGCGGAGCAGAAGGAAATTCTCAAGATCATTCGCCGTCTTGCCGAGGAAGGTCAGATTGCGCTAGGCGGCAAAGGGGAGGAGGCCTTTGTCTAGCCGCTTCATCCCACGCGACCAACTGTCGGCGGTCATGCCGTGGCAGATGGCGGCGCTTGATTCAAAACAGATCAAACGCAAGAACGGTTTGGTCGATGAAGGCGCGGGCAAGGACCAGGCCAGCAGTGCGATCAATAAGGCGCGCGATGAAGGTTTCCGTCACGGGCTCGAAGTAGGATGCGCCCGGGGCGAGGCCACGGCGCTGCGGCACAATCAGCAGTTCAGCCAGATCATGTCGGGGATGAAGAGCGCGGTCGCGGCGCTGGATGAAACGGTTGCCGCCGACCTGATCGAGCTGGCGCTGGCACTGGCGCGCCAGGTGGTGCGTACACACATTGACACGCACGCGGACGCGGTTGTGCCGGTGGTGCGTGAAGCACTGAACAGCATGATCGGCATTGCCCAGCATCCGCGTCTGGTCATGCATCCCGACGATGCCGAAATCGTCAAGCTCGAAATGGCGGACGAACTGGGCACACACAACTGCCGCATCGCAGTCGACGAGCGCATTGCGCGGGGTGGCGTACGTATCGAGGACGCCAGTTTTGAACTCGATGCAACTTTGCCGACGCGCTGGAATCGCACGCTTGCCACCCTGGGCCTGAAAGATGACTGGCTTGACTGAGACGATCGTGAAACCGGGCAAGAACCGCTTTGGTGCTTACCTGAATTCGGCGCAGACCCACGTGGATGTGGCCGAGCCGTTCGCGGTACGCGGTCGCCTCACGCGCGTGGCCGGGCTGGTGATGGAAGCGGTTGGGCTGAAGTTGCCGGTGGGCAGCACGTGCACCATCATCCAGGATCATGGTCGCAATGTCGACGCCGAGGTGGTTGGGTTCGCCAATGACCGCGTGTTCCTGATGCCGACCTCGGATGTACATGGCCTGCTGCCCGGCGCCCTGGTGGTGCCCGACGAACCGATGAGCACGCCGCCGGTAATCGGCCAGCTGCATCACCCGTGGCGGCGCGCCGACGATCGCACGCGGCATTTGCCGATGGGCGCGGGCTTGCTGGGAAGAGTGGTTGATTCGAACGGTTTCACGCTTGATCACGCGGGTCCGCTGGTGATGACCACTCGCCGGCCGCTACGCAGCCGCCCGGTCAATCCAATTGACCGCGAACCGATTTCGCAAGTGCTGGATACGGGAGTGCGCGCCATCAATGCGTTGCTCACCGTGGGGCGCGGCCAGCGCATCGGCCTCTTTTCCGGTTCCGGTGTCGGCAAGAGCGTGCTGCTCGGCATGATGGCTCGCTACACCAGCGCCGACGTGATTGTCGTTGGCCTGATCGGGGAGCGTGGCCGTGAGGTCAAGGAATTCATCGAGAACATTCTGGGTCCCGAGGGCCGCGCTCGCGCCGTGGTGGTCGCAGCGCCCGCCGATACGCCGCCATTATTGCGCATGCAGGGCGCCACTTATGTCACAGCCATCGCCGAACACTTTCGCGACCAGGGCAAGCACGTGCTGCTACTGATGGATTCACTGACGCGCTATGCCATGGCGCAGCGCGAAATCGCCCTCGCGGTAGGCGAGCCGCCGGCCACCAAGGGTTATCCGCCGTCGGTTTTTGCCAAGCTGCCCGCGCTGGTCGAGCGCGCCGGCAATGGCCTTAACGGGTGCGGTTCGATTACCGCGTTCTATACCGTTCTCGCCGAGGGTGATGACCAGCAGGATCCAATTGCCGATAGCGCCCGCGCCTGTCTGGATGGCCATTTTGTGCTGACGCGTGCGCTGGCCGAGCAAGGCCACTTTCCCGCCATCGACATCGAGCAATCGCTATCGCGTGTCATGCATAGCATCATCGACCCCGGGCATGAAGAAAACGCGCGCAAGCTGCGCATGCTGTATTCGTGTTACCAGAAAAATCGCGACCTGGTGAACCTCGGCGCCTATGTGGCGGGCAGCGACCCACTGGTTGATGCAGCGGTGACGCTCTATCCGAGAATCGAGGCGTTCATGCAGCAAGGCATGAACGAATGCGCCAGTTTTGCCGACAGCCAGCACGCACTCAACCAGTTATTGGCCGATGTCCGTATCCCAACGAGGTAGCCATATGTCGACAAATCCAACTTTGAATCTGGTTATTCGCGTGTCAACCGACCGTCGTGATGGAGCCGCGCTGGCGCTCGCTGCAACGCGCCGCCAAACCGACGATGCGCAGCGCAAGCTGGAAATGCTGGCCCGCTATCACCACGAATACGTGGCGCGCATGAATAGCGGCAACGGGGCGGGCGGCACCGATCCCGTGCGAATCGCCAATACGCGCGCATTCATCGATAAACTCGAACAGGCGATCGCACAGCAGCAACGCGAAGTGGAAATCTGCGAATCCCATTTGAGTGTATGTCTTCATATGCTCACCGACAAGGAAAAGAAATTGAAGTCGCTGGAGATTTTGCAGGATCGCCGGCTGAGCGAAGCCGGGCGCGCCGAGAGCCGGCGCGAGCAGAAACGCACCGACGAATTCGGTGCCAGAGCGGCACGCAGTGGTGGCGCGACGCTCGACTACCGGCCAGCCTGAAATCACAAGATAGAGGATGGAAGATGAATTCAATACAGTCATTTCTGGTGCCGGCCTGCGCGCAATCGGCTACCGTCAAATCTTCATCTGCCTCGCAGGCAAGCGGCGTCGCGGAAGATGCCAGTTTTGCCGACGTGCTGGTACTTTCAACCGAAAATACGACGGTCCGGCCTGATATGCCGTCCGCGTCCGACCTTCCGTTGGCGGTGCATGGCCAAACGTCGGAAAAAGACGAGAATATCGACCCCCTCCAAACTGATGTGACTGCCGTCACTGATCTCGTCGCGCTGATCGCACAAATCTCCGCGGAAGGCCAGCCAGTGCCAGTGGTTGCGTTAAACCGGCTGGCAGCGGAAAGTCCCGGGATTGCGCCCGGCACAATGTCATCTAGCGACTCTGTTTCCGGTCCAACGCCATTCGTGGCTGGGTTAGGCAGTACCGCCGAGGAAATAACTTCCCGCCGTCCTGCCGTTGCACCAACCAACGTCAGCCAAACGCCTGTTGATCCGGATGCTTCCGTCCCTGTCGCCGGTGGAATTTCACTTGTCGCGATTGCGAGAGCGGCGACACGAGCACCAGCTGTGGCCGAACCGGTTACCACTTCTGCTGGTCCAAATCCGGCACCCGAAGAAGCGCCTGCGCCATTCGCGACCATGTCAAATGTCGTTGCTGCCAGCGCCGATTCCGATGGGCGCGCGCGTGGCCGATCATGCCGGCCGCGAAGGTGAGAACGATCACCGGATAACGAGCAGTGGCGGCAGTCCCGTCGCCGCGCAAATCAAGGCGATGGAATTCCGAACGGGTGGAACTGTTCAAACAACCGACGAATTGCGCCAACCCGGTGCGCTCCCGTCTGAAACGGCTCAGGGGGCAACCCTCATGGCGGGCGTGCCGGCGCATACTTCCGGCGCGAACAACCTGATGCCTGCCGGTCAGGCGTCAATCTCGCTGGTGCCCACGCATATCGAGAGCCCTGCATGGAGCAAGGACTTCGGTCAGCACGTGATTCGCCTGGCGGTGGATGGCCAACCGTCCGCGGAAATTCACCTCAATCCGCCCGATCTGGGGCCGATACGCGTCTCGATCGAAATCAAGGGCCAGGAAGCAATGCTCCATTTTGTTGCCGAGCACCCACAAACTCGCGAAGCACTGGAAAGCGCATTGCCGCGCTTGCGTGAAATGTTCGCTGCAGGCAGTCTCACGCTTGCGGATGCCAATGTCACCGGCGAGGCCCTTACGTCGCAAGGTGGCTCCGGGCAAGAACAGCGCTTCCTGCAGTCATCTTCCCCGGCGCGAAGCGAGCGATTGATGGTGGTCGAAGACGCACTGCCCGCGGAGATCGGCGTGCCCCGATCGCCCGCCCGTCGTACCGGCATCGATTTGTTCGCGTAACACGGAAAAGCCGGCTGACTCCGGCGAGGCCGGACGCAATTTCATGCCGGGCGCGCCGGCGCAATTCCGCTCTCATGAAAGCACCAAAGTAAACGGGTTTATCCAGCCTTTTCCGCAGATGGACGCGGTCGCCCATTGCCCATAATTCTGTTCAAGGTGTGGCGATTTGACAGTGTGACCGACCCTGTTCAATTCTTGGCGATAAAACAACAAAGGAGCATTTTCATGGCAGCGGGCGCAACGAAAGCCGATAAAAAAGCTGATACGAAAGCCGATGCAAAAGCCGATGCGGAAGGCGCACCGGAAACGACAAAAGGCAAAAGCAGCAAGTTGATCATCATTGGCGCGATCGTGGCGGCGCTGGTACTTGGCGGTGGTGGGGCCTATTTTTTCATGCGCAAACCACCGGCTGATGAGTCGGTCGCCGAGGAAAAGGCTCCTGGCAAGTCGGCGGAAAAAGCGCCAAGCAAGGCGAAAGAGAAGGGGCCGCACAAAGCGATGCTGTACGTGCCGATGGAAACATTTACCGTCAATTTGCGCCACGCCGACCAGGAACGCTACCTGCAGGTCACCATCAATCTCGAGGTTGTTGATTCCGTGGTCGGTGAAGCCATCAAGCAACAAATGCCGTCGATGCGCAATCGCGTGCTGCTTCTTCTCTCCAGCCAGGACGCGGAAAATCTCATGACGCGCGAAGGCAAGGAAAAGCTGTCGACCGAGATCAGCACCGAACTGCGCAAGACACTCGATGGCGCCGGACCCAACAAGGGACTCGAGCAGGTGCTCTTTTCCCACTTCGTGATTCAGTAGAAATCCCATGGTCGCCGAACAATTTTTGTCGCAAGACGAAGTCGACGCGCTGCTCGAGGGTGTCACGGGCGAGAGTCAGGCGACTGTCGCGGAAGTACCAACCGGCGGCGTGCGTTCCTACAACCTGGCCAATCAGGAGCGTATCGTTCGCGGGCGCATGCCGACGCTCGAGATCATCAACGAGCGCTTTGCGCGAAACCTGCGGACGGGACTGTTCAATTTCATGCGCCGGTTGCCGGAAGTATCGGTTGGGCCGGTGCGGGTGCTGAAGTACAGCGCATTCCTGCGCGATGTCGGGGTGCCGTCCAACATCAACATTGTGCAGCTGCGTCCACTGCGCGGCAATGGGTTGTTCATCTTCGATCCGAAGCTCGTATTCGCCGTGATCGACAGCCTGTTTGGTGGCTCGGGCCGTTTTCACACCCGTATTGAAGGCCGCGATTTCACGTTGACCGAGCAGCGCATTATTTTGCGTTTGCTCGAGGTGGCTTTCGTCGAATATCAAAAGGCGTGGGCTGGCGTTCACCCAATGAATTTCGAATATGTGCGCTCGGAAATGCACACGCAGTTTGCCAGCATCGCTACGCCATCGGAAATCGTGGTGACGACCTCGTTCACGATCGAGCTGGGCGACTCGGGCGGCGAAATGTTTATCTGCATGCCGTACTCGTCACTTGAACCGATTCGCGACCTGCTCTACACCAGCCTGCAGGGCGATGCGCAGGAACCCGATAAACGCTGGCTGACCATGCTCACCAAGCAGGTGCAGGCCGCCGAGGTGGAATTGACGGTTGAACTTGCGCATAGCCAGGCGACGGTCGAGCAGTTGTTTCACCTGAATGTCGGCGATTTCATCGAGTTCGACTTGCAACCCACCATTGTCACCAAAGTCGACGGCGTTCCCTTGTTTGATGCCGAGTATGGCGTGGTCAACGGACATTACGCGGTGAAGATCAACGAATTTCTGACTGCCTCGCGCGAAGACAAACTTACGGGAGTAAATCATGCCTGACGAACTACAAGCCCCGGTTGAAGCCGACGACTGGGCGGCCGCCATGGCCGAGCAGACCGCCGACGTCGCGCCGACCGCATTGACGGATCTGCCGCCCACGGCCAAGGCGGCAGTGTTCCAGCGGCTTACCGGTACCAGCGGCGAGGCGCGAAACGACATTGACCTGATACTCGACATCCCTGTGCAGCTTACGGTTGAACTGGGCCGCACGCGCATCCCCATCAAGCACATTCTGCAGTTGGCGCAAGGTTCGGTCATCGAACTTGATGCGATGGCCGGCGAGCCCATGGACGTGCTGGTCAACGGTTGCCTGATTGCGCAAGGTGAGGTGGTGGTGGTCAACGACAAATTTGGCGTGCGGCTCACCGACGTGACGACGCCGTCCGAGCGAATAAGCCGGCTCAAACGGTAATCAAGGTTGAACACACATTTCAAACTTGCCGTCGGCTGTGTGCTCCTTGGCGCCAGCACGGTGGCGATGGCGGCAACAGAGTCGGCCTTGCCGGTGATGTCCACGCTGGTCTCGTTATTCCTGGTCCTGGCCGCCATCGGTGTTGCCGCATTTCTGGTCAAGCGCCTGAGCCCGGGCAATTCCCCGCAAGCGCGGATGATGCGTGTGGTTAGCCAGCTGCCGCTGGGTGCGCGCGAAAAAATCAGCATCGTGGAGCTCGATGATCAGTGGCTGGTGCTTGGCGTGACCGCGCAGCAGATCACGCTGCTCACGCAGACGCCACGCAAGGAGGGCGGTGTGCCGCCAGCCCAAACCATCAACTTTTCAAAACTGTTCGATTTGGCGCGGGGCAAGCATGACAAGGCGTAACGCCAGTCTGGCTGTCGTCGCACTTGCGCTTGCCGCTCTGTCAGGTACGGTGTTTGCTGCGCCCGAGGTCGGCGGCGGCATCCTCTCTTTTAGTTCGGCGCCAGCTGCCGGCGGTGGCCAGAATTACTCCGTCCCGGTGCAGACGCTGCTGTTTTTCACGGCGCTGACATTCATCCCGGCAATTGTGCTGATGATGACAGGTTTCACCCGCATCATCATCGTCATGTCCCTGCTGCGTCACGCGCTGGGCACGCAAAGTACGCCACCCAATCAGGTGCTGGTCGGCCTGTCGCTGTTCCTGACCATGTTCGTCATGGGGCCGGTGATCGACAAGGTGCATACCGACGCCTACCTGCCGTTCACGCAACAGAAAATCAGCTTCGAAGAGGCGCTTGCGCGCGGTGAGAAGCCGCTGAAAGCATTCATGCTGAAACAAATCCGTGACCCGGATCTGGCGCTGTTCGTCAAGCTGGCGCGCTACGAGGGGGCGCGCAATGCGGAGGAACTGCCGCTGCGTATCATCGTCCCCGCCTTCGTCACCAGTGAACTCAAAACCGCTTTCCAGATCGGCTTCATGATCTTCCTGCCGTTTCTCATCATCGACATGGTGGTCGCCAGCGTGCTGATGTCGATGGGCATGATGGTGTCGCCCGTGCTGGTCTCGCTGCCATTCAAGTTGATGCTGTTCGTACTTGCCGATGGCTGGAACCTGCTGGTCAGTTCGCTGGTCGCCAGTTTTGCCACGTAGCACTGAGTAAAGAGGACACCCATGAATCCCCAAAGCGTTATCACCCTTGGCCAGCAAGGTATGGAAGTCATGCTGATGGTCGGTGCACCGCTGTTGCTGGCGGCGCTGGTCACCGGATTATTGGTGAGCGTTTTCCAGGCGGCCACCCAGCTCAACGAGGCGACATTGTCCTTCCTGCCCAAGTTGATGGCGGTGCTTGCCGCGATGGTCGTCGCCGGGCCTTGGATGATTCAGTTGCTGGTGGATTACATTCAGCGGCTGTTTGCCAGCATCCCGTCGGCCATCGGCTAATCTGCCGGCATCCCGCCGATCAGCTACTGCCATCATGTTGACCATCTCGGCGGCGAAATTGATGGGGTGGGCCGGCATGTACCTGTGGCCTTTCCTGCGCGTGCTGGCGCTGTTCATGGCGGCGCCAATGTTTTCCCACCGGTCAGTGCCGATGCGTGTCAAGGTCGGTCTTGGTGTGGCGATCGCGGTGGTGATTGCGCCTACGCTGCCGTTGCAACATCAGGTGTCGCTCGATTCCGCGCAGACGCTGCCGCTGGTGATCCAGCAAGTGATGATCGGCCTGGCGCTGGGCTTTATCCTGCGGCTCGCCATGGCCGGCATCGAACTCGCCGGCGAGATGATTGGTCTGCAGATGGGGCTATCGTTCGCGGGCTTTTTTGATCCACAGAGCCAGGGCGGTGGCAATGTCGTCAGCAGCTTCCTCGGTGTCCTCGCCATGCTGATATTCCTCGGTATCAACGGACATTTGCTGCTGATTCATACGTTGGCGGAAAGCTTCCGGATTTTTCCAGTTGGCGACGGCATGTTTTCGATGGCCGATGTCAAGAGCATGGTCGCAGCCGGCGCGGATATGTTTCGCCTGGGGCTGCAACTTGCACTACCGTTCATTGCCGTGCTGCTGATCGTCAATCTGTCGCTGGGCGTGATGGTGAGGGTGGCGCCACAGATGAACCTCATGTCGGTGGGCATGCCGGCAACCATCACAGTCGGCTTTTCGAGCCTGTTTTTGTTGCTGCCTTACCTGGAGCCACCGCTCACGCAAGCACTTGAGCGAGGGCTGATGGGATTGGCGCGGTAACCGGCTGGCGCATGACCGCAAAATTTCACATGATCCGCTGGGTTTCCTATATCCTTTACTTCAGTGAGTTCAAATAAAAGCGTTCTATTTGACCAAGATCATAAGTCTTGGTTGATGAAGGTCGCAATCTACAGGTGGTTGGCGCGGGCGGCATGACAAACGTTGCGAAGCAGGTTGAGTTCGAGCGCAGGTTCGCCACAAAGTCATTTCCGCATGGACTGATTTCTCATGATGAATTGTCATTGGACAGATAGAAGACTCAGCCACATAGTCCTGTGGGTCGTATTGATTTCGTCGATGACGCTACTGAGTCCCCCGTTTGCATTCGCCGATAATAGCTCCCAGGGCGGCGCGCGCCATGCATTGGTGGTAGGCAATGCGGACTATAAATTTGCTCCGCCGCTGAGCAATTCCGGCAATGACAGCCGCGATATCTGCGCCAGCCTGAAGAAGCTCGGGTATCAGGCGACTTGCGCGGTCGATGTCAAGACACGCGGCGCATTCAGGGACCTGGTCAGCAACTTCGTTCAGAGCGTGAAGAAAGGCGATGTCATCCTCTTCTATTTCGCCGGCCATGGCATTGAAATGGATGGAGAGAACTACCTCGTGCCGACGGCAGCGGAGTTTCGCAGCAGAGGTGCATTTGAAGATCAGGCAGTCCGTGTAAATTATATTCTTGACGAATTGGCAGGCACGGGTAGCCGATTGAGCGTCATCATCCTGGATGCTTGCCGCGACAATCCGTTTGGCGCCAAAAGCCGTAGCGCCGTCGGTCGCGGTCTGGCGGTACCGGATCGCGCTCCCGCCGGCAGCGTCATTATTTTTCCGACATCTCCGGGCAAGGCGGCGCAGGATGGCGCCGGTGATGCACGCAATGGCCTCTTCACCCAGCATCTGCTGGCGCACATGCGGACGCCGGGGATAGAGTTGGAGGCGATGTTCAAGCGGGTCATCGAGGGGGTGAAGACCGAGTCGGAGAAGTCCGGCATGCCGCAGATACCCTGGATGAACATGTCATTTACCGGCGAATATTGCTTTGCGGGCTGCCTTGACCGCGAGGCGGATGCCCGGGAAAAGGCCCATCTGGCGTCCCGTACCAAGGATCTCGAGGCCCAACTGGCTCTGCAGCAGAGGCAGTCCGATGAGTTTCGATCCAAGATGAAGGAAATGGAAGTGCGCCTTGCCAGTCGGCAACAAACGACTGCGCAGGATTCGCCCGAATTCAAGCGCCTTGAGAGCGAGCGTACCGAACTCGCGAAAAAAGTGGCGATGCTGGAAAGCCAGGGCCAGGGGCTAAAGAAGGCTCAACAGTCGCTACATACATACCGCAATAGCGAAGGGGACTTGACGAGAGTCGAACAGGAATTGGCGGTTCAGCAAAAAAGGCTGAAAGAACTTGATGCTCAACTCAGTGCAAACCGCAGCGCCAAGATTGACACCCAGAAGGTTGCGGAGTTACGCAAGGAGCGTGATGAACTGCGGCTACTGGTTAAGGGTTTGTTGGCACAGAAAAAGCGCTTGGAAGGCGCCGAGGCCGAATTGGCCAACGTCGCGCGCGTGACCAAGGAATCCGAGCAACTCAACAAGGAACTGGCCCAGTATCGGGATCAGTTGGCGGCGCTTGAGAAGAAAGCCACGGAGCGGGAGGGGCAGTTAAGCATTGAACGGACCCTCCGCGCCGAAGTTGAGGGAAAACTGAAGGAAGCAAAGAAGGAGACAGTTCGCGGTGCGGCAGTTGTTGCGCCCGCCTTCTAGGTGTTGTTACTTAATCGTTTTTTTTGCCAAGGGGGTAACTATGAAGAAGTCAGTGAGTTTTTTTGTAGTGGTAGGGGCTGCGCTGAATACCGCAAACGCATTGGCGGCGGATGATTTTTCCGCAACAGTGGCGGTGAAGGCGTGGAACAATAGCATGAGTAAGTACCTTCCCAGCACCACGGGAAGCGACGCAACCCTGTTGCCAATAATCGGCGCCGCGGAAAGTTCCAAAACGACGGCCTGGATTCCATCGGTATCGCTTCGATACAAAGATTTCATGGTGGGCGGGAGCTTGTTCGCCAAGCGGAGTTACAACTTCGGGGGCGACAAGATTGATCGAAAAGAACACGATCTGGTTGCCGGTTACTATGTGCTGCCGACTCTGTCAATCATTGCGGGGTACAAGGAGGTCAAGCAGAATTTTGAATTCCTCGGCGCGCAAGAGTGGAAGTACACAGGTCCCATCATCGGGTTTTCCGCGTCCGCACCCCTGACGAGTGGATTCTCACTTTACGGCACCGCGGCAGTGGGCACGCTCAAGTTCAAACCCAAAGGCACACTGACCGATTGGGGTAGCCTTTTCCCGGGTGGTTTGGGAGGTTATGTGCTGAATGCAAACGCAGACTACAAGCTTGGCGAGGTTGGCATCGCGTATGCCTTCGATGCGGGGAAAACGGCTGGATTGAACGCGATCATTGCTACCCTTGGCTATCGCAGTCAAACAATCCTTGTGAAGCAGAAAGGTTTTGCTGCGGCAAGCGTCAATCCATCCAACCACTTTCTCAGTTGGGAGGGGTTGACGGGGCGCGATTCAACCGAGGGCATCACATTCAGCATCATCGGCGCTTTCTGAGTATTGTTTTTTTGGAAAAAAATGGATGCGCCTATGCGCATCCATTTTTTTCCGTCGTAAGACGCGTGACGCTTGAGGCTGTTGCTCAAAGTCCCTGATATAGCGCAGGCAGCAATGGCCAAGTTCTGGCGCTTGCAACTGGAGGCGCAGCATTCTGTTTCGAAGGCGGTATTTTCCCCGCGACTTCGGCGGGTAGCTGCCGCTCCGCTGCCAGAATATGTTCAATTACAGCCAACGGCAGTCCACGCTCACGCAGTGATATGACATCGGCGGCCGAAAGGCGAAAATGGGCACCGGTCTCCCGAATTCGCTCGATAACAACGCCGGGATTGTCGATTCGTTGTGCCAGAACAACAATGTCATCCAGCGAGGGATTGGATGCCGGCATCGTGGAAATATTCCCGGTGACCATGGCATTACCCGGTCCTGCCACGGCTCCGCTACCAGCGGCGCACGCCCCAATACACGGCATCACTACGATCAATACGCTGAATACCAAGCCAATTGGTGGTGCCGCGCGTCTGTTTTCTCCGTCACTTCGGGTTCTGTTCATGTCAGTCAAGTATGTCGTTCCGACGAGTTGAAATGATGAAGCATGCCTTGAAATTATGCAAATTTGAGCCTGCAGCAAATCCAGACGTCATTGGGCCTTCTTTTTAGCCGCAATGCTTCAATTCTTTGAACGCGTCGTGACCGCGAAAGTTCCCGCCAGTCAAGACCCATTTTTGGCGCAATGCGATGACGTGATATGAATCAATGCAGATCAACCTTCTCGCTGTCGCGAATCGCCATCAGTAGCGCGTGGTTCACCTCGGCTTCATCCAATCCCAGCATGTCGATGGCGGCGCGAATCGCCGCGGCATCGTCACCTTCGACCGCTTCCGTCAGCATCAGCAGTAGTCCATAGGGGCCGCCGAAGTTCACCAGCGAGTCCGATACGTCTTGTGGAAGCGCCAGCTGGTCCAGCAGTTCTTCAAACGGCTGTGCGAAGATGAGATTTAGCAAGGAGAACAAGCCGGTCATGAATAGTTCGTCGGGGTTGACATCGTCAAACAGGCGCTTGCCGATTCGCTCCAGGAAGAAGCCACGGCGCAACGACAGTTGCATGAGTGGCAACTGGTTCAGATTCTCGCCTGCCGACACCAGTAGCAGCGACAGCCAGCGGGTGAGCGGCTTGTAACCAAGGACCATTACCGCATGCTGGAATGATTGCACTTCCAGCGTCAGGCCATTGGCGGCGGAGTTGATGAAGCGCAACAATTTGAACGCGAGTCCGACATCCTGCTTGAGCAAGGCTTCGAGTTCGCTGATGTCGGCATCGGACTGTGCCAGTTGCAGCAGGCGAACCACGACAGCGCGATTGTCGGTGCGGCGCTTCCTGCCCGGTGTCGCGGTCATCTGCAGCGGCCAGCCGGCCACCCAGTCGACACCCTGATCGAACAATGCATCGGCATCGGCGTGCGCGCGAATACCGGTATGTATTTTTTGTTTGCCGCTGATGTGCGAGCGATCCGTGGCCCGGTCCGGCATGCCGGCAATGACCGTGTACCTGAGGGTCATGAGCAACGCGGGATCAAGCGCCAAGCCGGGCGAGCCATTGAGGCACCAATGTGAAAAATTGCCGCCGGTCAGCATGTCGCGCGCGGCAGGCAACGCCAGCCATTCGCCACGAAATTCCGGGAACGTGTTTGCCGGCGGGCTCCACGTCGCCAGCGAGAGTGGCAAACGCTCATCGGCAAACGCCACGATCAGCGGATTCTTCGCTTCCGCGCTCGCATCCGAAATCAACGCGAGGGTATTGCGAAGTTCATCGTCATCAATGGACTGGTTATCGACAACGATTCGTACGCCGCCGGTTTGGCGTTTGGCATTGATGAGCGGACAGACGTGCAGCACGGCACGCGGTTGAAGTGAGGGCATGGTGGCAGACGCCAAGCGTTGATTGACAGTCGCAATTGTGACCCGCATCGCGCAAATTGAAGCGTGGGATGAACGGGGGAAGGGTCGTTCATTTCGATGCTTCGCGGTGTGCGGCGATCTGGACCGCAGTCGTTTGCCGCGCCCGTGAGCGCCGCGGAAAAAGCGTAACACAAGCACTGGCGCGGCGTCCAAGGCAAATGTGGCCGGGAAGCCGCCCCCATGCTTGAGTTGGATAGTCAGGAGGTTGCCCAAACCGCCAGGCCATATTTCCTGAATCCGGGCCCCGTTTTTTCGTCGGCAGCGCCGCATACTCAGTGGAAAAAATCGTTGTTTGACGATGTGCGGCAGACAGGAGACGTGCGCTTGCGCGCGATCATTCGCGACCAGATGCTGCTGCACAAATCAAAAAAATCCTAAACCTTTTCGCTGTAGTGTCCGATAACCAAGGCAACGGCGGTTTCATGCGCTTCAGTAAAGAAGCAAACCATCGTGCCCGGCTTTCTGCCGGATTTCTTCGACATTTGGCAAGGAGTTTTACCATGGCACAAACCATCAACACAAACGTTGCTTCGCTGAATGCGCAGCGCAATCTCAACTCTTCGCAGAGCGCGCTGGCGACTTCGTTGCAGCGCCTGTCTTCTGGCCTGCGGATCAATAGCGCCAAGGACGACGCGGCGGGACTCGCGATTTCCGACCGGATGACTGCACAGATTCGTGGCCTGAACCAGGCGGCGCGCAATGCCAACGACGGTATTTCGCTCGCGCAAACGGCCGAAGGCGCGATGGCCGAAATCGGCAACAACCTGCAGCGCCTGCGTGAACTGGCCATTCAATCGGCCAACTCCACAAACAGCGCGAGCGATCGTTCTTCGCTCGACGCGGAAGCGGCACAGTTGACCGCTGAAATCACCCGTGTATCCAGCCAGACCTCCTTCAACGGCCTCAAATTGCTGGACGGATCGTTCCAGACTCAGGCCTTCCAGGTTGGCGCCAATGCCAACGAAACGATTTCCATCAGCTCGATTTCCGATTCACGCGCAACCGCACTGGGCAGCAATATCCTGGTTGCGGGTGGCACGGCAATGTCAGTCAACACCGCCGCGGCAGCGGCAAACACGGTTAATGGTGTTCTTGTTGAGGCCGGCCTGACCATCAGCACGGTCAATGGCAGCACAACCGCAGCCTTTGGCTATGCAGCGGGCGCCGACGCAAAAGTCATTGCTTCGGCCATCAACGCGAATGCAGGTGGCGTCGGTGTCACCGCTACCGCCACCAACAGCACCACCCTTGCCGGACTTTCCCTGGCGGGCACCGTCTCCTTTAATCTGAATGGTGGCGCGATCTCGGCAGTTGTCGCGGATCCAACCGACCTCACGGCGCTGATGGGCGCCATCAACGGTGCGCAAGGCGCGACCGGCGTGACGGCGACTTTCACCAGCACGTCGTCCAAGGCCGGCCTGACGTTGTCGACCAATGATGGACGCGATATCGTGATCGACACGTTTGCCAGCACCGGCGCAGGCAATCAGACCGCGACGTTCGGCACTGTGACGCTGACCGAAGGCAGCACGGATTCGTCCATACGCACCGGTTCGGTATCGCTCGCGAGCAGCAAAGGCGCAATCACGCTGGCCGGCCACAACGCCGATGTCTTCAATGGCGCAACCAGTATCTTCTCGTCCGTCGCCAGTCTTAGCCTCAGCAGTGCCGACAATTCTCAACTCGCACTGGCAACCATTGACGCGGCACTGGCACAGATCAACGTCTCGCGCGGTGACCTGGGCGCCTATCAAAACCGGTTCAGTTCCGCCATTGCCAGCCTGTCGACGACTTCCGAGAATCTGTCGGCCGCGCGTGGGCGGATTCAGGATACGGACTTCGCCTCGGAAACCGCCGCGTTGACGCGTGGCCAGATCCTGCAGCAAGCGGGTACGGCGATGCTCGCGCAAGCCAACTCGCTGCCGCAAAGCGTGTTGTCATTGCTGAAGTAAGCAGTTTGAAGTAGTGCCCGGCCGGGTAACTCCGGCCGGGCAGTTTTGCCTCAGGCGAAGGAGATTGATATGAACATGATCATCCAGTCCGGTTCGGTATCGCCACCCGTGGCGGGACCGGTTCTGCAGCGAGGGGCTCCAGCCGCCGGTACAACTGGTGCACAGGGATCGGCGTCACCGCAGCCGGCGCCCCAGGCTGTGGCGCAGCCACAACCACCGTTGACCAATGAAGGCATCAAGCAGGTCGCGCGTCAGATTGATGATTTTCTGAAAGCGTCGTCGTCAAACCTCGAAGTCTCGGTGGATAACGAATCGGACGAAGTCATCGTGCGCGTCGTGGATACCGAAACCCAGGAAGTCATCCGCCAGATTCCCTCCAAGGAAATGCTGGCCATTTCGCAGGCGATTGATCATATGAGTGGATTGCTGTTGCGGCAGACCGCCTGATAGCGGGGTATTAGTGGTTTTATTCGCAGCTTCGGACCGCCGCTGCCGATGTTAGGCTGAGACGGTTCTGATCTGAAGAGGTGGATTTATCATGGCAGTGAGTTTATCCGGCAGTGCCACCACGGGGCCCTTGAGTGCGGCAGGTGTTGGCTCGGGACTCGATGTCAAGTCGCTCATCAGCCAATTGATGGCGATCGAGCAGAAGCCATTGACCCTCCTTGCAACCCGGGAAGCGGGATACCAGGCGCGGCTTACCAGTCTGGGTTCCATCAAGGGCGCCTTGTCTTCACTGCAATTGGCTGCCACCGCGTTGGCCACGGCCAGCACCAGTCAATACAGCGCGACCTCGAGCGACACCGCCGTGATGACAGCATCAGGCAGCAGCAACGCCAGTCCCGGAAACTACAATGTCACGGTGACGAAACTCGCGCAGGTGCAAAAGCTTGTTGCCGGCGGCAGGACCGATACCACGACTGCAATCGGTAGCGGCGTCGATACCACGCTGACGTTCACACTTGGCACCATCACCAGCGCACTCGGTCCGGTGAATGGCACTTACTCGGATGCCACGTTCGTGGCCAATGCCGCGAAAAGCCCGGTGTCGATCGTCATTGGCGGCAGCAACAACACGCTCGGCGGCATTCGCGACGCGATCAACGCCGCCAACGCCGGCGTGACCGCGAGCATCATCAACGACGGTGGAACGTCACCCTATCGCTTGACGATTACGTCCAATGACACGGGTGTAACCAACAGCCTTTCCATTTCCGCCAACGGTGATGCCGCCATTGCATCATTGATCAGCTACGATCCACAGGGTGCGGGCGTGCAAAATCTCACGCAGACCCAGGTCGCCCGCAATGCCGAGTTTTCCATCGACGGCGTGCTCATTACCTCCGCCGCGAATACCGTTGCCGACGCGATCCAGGGCGTGACGCTCAATCTGAAGAAGATCCACGCGAACCCGCTGACCGACTCGACCACCGTCGCCGTGCAGCGCGACAACAGTGGTCTCACCGCGGCGCTTGGCGCGATGGTAAAGGCCTACAACGACGCCAACAAGACCATAGCGGGCGCAACCGGAAAGGCAGCGGTGTTTCAAGGTGATACCGGCGTGCTCGGCATGCAATCGCGGGTGCGCGCGATTCTGAGTGGAACGCAGGAAACCGGTGACGCATACACCATGCTTTCGCAACTCGGTGTCAGCTTCCAGAAGGACGGCTCGCTCGCGCTGGATACCGCCAAGCTCAATTTGGCATTGACGGCCGATCCGGCGGCGGTTGCCACGCTGACTGCCGCGATCGGCAATGCGATCAATACCGCCGCCACCAGCCTGCTTGGGGCCAGTGGTCCAGTCACGAGCAAGACCGATGGCCTCAACCGTTCCATCAAGGATATTGGCACGCGCCGGGCGGATATCGAGCATCGCCTCGAATTGACTCAGCAACGCTACCAGAAACAGTTTTCCGAGCTCGACACACTGCTCAGCAGCATGAACAAGACAAGTACCTTCCTCACCACGCAATTGGACAGCATCACCAACATGCTCAAGAACAAGTGATCGCGCGCATGCCACTCACATCTCACATGCCACACACGGAATCCACTGGCCCATGATTGAATACGAACACATACTCGACGCCTATGGATCGCTCGCCGCCACTTCCGGCCAGATGGCGGAAGCGGCAAGGCATTGCGACTGGGACCGGCTGATTGCGCTCGAACAGGATTACCGGGAGTTGACGGCGAGACTTGAGTGCATTGACGATGCGCGCATAAAGCCGGACGCGGCTTCGCTCGAGCGCAAGGCCGTGCTCATCCGCCAAGTGCTACGCGACGATTCCTCGATCAGGGAAGTCACCAAACCGTGGATGAGCCAGCTAGTGGCCGGCGCGGCCAACGTGCGCCAGGAGTCCCGGCTGCGGCAAGCCTATGAATTCGACACGCTGGAACTGGGTGCGGGCGGGTTCTAGCCCCGCATAGCGCCTGCCATGGACAATCGAGAATTTGGTGTCAGGGATGCGCCGCGCGCGCCAGCACACCAAGTCCCTGCGCCGGCGTGCAAAACTCGCTGCGCAACACGACGTCATCACAACGCAACAAGACGAAACCCGCCGCGTCAAGTTCCTGCGCAAGGTAGAGACGGCCGTGGCTGTACCGGCCGCTCGGGTTGAGACGGTAGTTGCCGTGCGACGTGCCTGCCTCCGTGCTCGCCTCCACGGTGAAGGCAAAGGTACCGCCAGTCCGTAGCGCCTGTCCGGTAGCCGCGAATAGAGTTGCCAGGTCGCCGAAATATATCAGCGTATCGGCCATGACGATAAGGTCGAAGGCGTTTTTCCTGCCCAGCAAGTAGGCGGTCAATTCCGCTTCGACCAGATTGCCATAGCAATTGCATTCTCTTGCCTTGGACAACATGCCTGGAGAAAGATCAACGCCGGTGAGATGCGAAGCCGAAGCATAAGGCGCCAGCACCGGCGCGCACAATCCGGTGCCGCAGCCGCCGTCGAGAACATCCAGTGTCCCGTCAGCCGGGACGAATCCATCGAGCAGGCCGGCGATAATTTCAGGACCGCGGTACGACAGACTGCCGACAAGTTTTTCGTCGAAGGTTTCCGCCATGCGGTCGAATTGGTCGACCACAAAACGGTCGGGCGCCCTGGCCGGGACATTCTCACCCGTGCATGCGGCGAGCTGATGCCGGGCGCTCTCGTTTTCCGGCTCGGCCCGAAGCCACGCACGAAAGCACTCAGCAGCGTCGGCGATGCGTCCGAGGCGGTAGTAGGCGATCCCCAGCATTTTTGGCAATTTGCCCGCGAGCGGCGGAAGGATGAAAGCCTGGCAGTAGAGCATCGATGATTCCTCCTCGCGCCCGGTTTCCGCAAGCAGGTTCGCGAGGTTATTGAGTGCCGGTACGAATTTGGCGTCGCATTGCAGCGCCTGCCGAAACGCGCTTTCCGCGCCGGTCAAGTCATGCTGACGGTGCAGAAGTGAACCGAGATTGTTCCAGACGTTGGCGTCGTCACCATTTAACGCAATCGACATGCGGAAAGCTTCCGCGGCATTGATGGCGTCGCCGCTTTGCACAAGGATATTGCCAAGGTCGTTGTATCGGAAAGCACTGCCCGCATCCGCTTCGAGTGCACGCAGGATCAGCGCGAGGCCTTCGGGCGTGTCGCCGCGCTGGTGCCGCAGCACGCCGAGAAAATGCAGTGCGTCGATATGTCGAGGCTGGTCGGCAAGAATTCCGCGGTAAGCGCTTTCCGCCTCCGCAAGCAAGCCTGCCGCATGCTGCGCGATGGCCGATTTGATTCGATCGCGCGCGTTCACAATTTGCTTTCCGGACTCGCCGCCGTCAGCAATGGATGCTGAACGCGTCTCGCAAAGAAACACGGAATTCAACGCAGCTCGACCCGGTCGGTGTCGCGAATCGACAGCAATAGCGCGCGGTTCACGTCTGCGGCCGTCAGTCCCAGCACATTGGTGCAAGCGCGAATTGCCTCGGCGTCGTCGCCTTCGATGGCTTCCGTCAACCTGAGCATTGCGCCATATGGTTCACCGTGATTGCGCAATGTATCTGAGACGGCCTCCGGAAGATACAACCTGTCCAGCAGTTCGCCCAGCGGCTGTGCAAAAATCAGGTCCAATAGTGAAAACAGCCCGGTCATGAAAGGTTCGTCACGGTTGATATCGTCAAACAGCAACATGCCGATGCGTTCCATGAAAAATCCGCGGCGCAAGCTGAGGTTCATCAGCGGCAGCTGGTTCGGATCCTCACTCGATGCCAGCAACAGTACCGCCAGCCAGCGGGTAAGCCGCTTGTAGCCGAGAAGCATCACCGCATGCTGAAATGACTGGACCTGCGTCGACAGGCCATTCGCCGCCGAGTTGATCGTGCGCAGTAATTTGAACGCGAGTCCGGCGTCCTGCTTAAGGAGGTCTTCGAGTTCGCTGATATCGGCATCGTTTTGCGCAAGTTGCAGCAAGCGAAGCACGATTGCGCGGTTGTCGGAACGGTGTTTCTTGCCCAGTGTCGCGGTTAATTGTAAAGGCCAGCCGGCCACCCAGTCGATGCCCTGCGCAAACACCATTGCGGCATCGGCATGCGTGCGCAAACCCGTTCGCACCTTGGCTTTGCCGGCGGTTGGAATGTGGGCGGTTCCCGACGCGTTTGGCGACACCGTGAAACGGAGGGTTTTTAGCAGTGCCGGATCCAGTTGCCGCTCGGTTTCAGCATTCAGACACCAGAGCGGATAGTTGCCGCCGGAAAGCATGTCGCGGGCGGCGGGAAGCGTCAGCCATTCGCCACGAAACTCCGGAAGCGTATTGGCCGGAGGTTGCCATGTCCCCAGTGAAAATGGCAGGCAGTCATCGGCAAAGGCGACGATCAGTGGATAAGTTGCATCGGCGTTAACCTCCGACACCAGTGCGAGGGTTTCGCGTACATCGTTTTCGTCAACCGAACGGTTATCGATGACGATCCGCATGCCGCCATATTGATGCTTGGCATTGATGAGGGGATACGCATGCAACACAGCACGCGGTTGATTGGGTGTCATGGCCGGACGCGTTGTTTGATATTGGCCATTGTGTCGCCGACCGCGAAAATTGAAACGCGGGATAAGCGCGGGAAGGGCGGTTCATTTCGGCGATTTGGGGAAGGTTCGCGGATGGACTGCGATCATTTTCCCGCTATATGAAAATTAAAACACAAGCACTGGTGCGGTCTCCATGGCATTTATCCTCCGGAGGCCGCGCCAGTGCTTGTGTTTCGCGAGTAAATTGGAGATGCAGCTTAAGAATCGGCGCCGTCGACGCTGATCAATCCCTGGCGGACCGCATAGAGCACCAGGCCGGCAATGTCGTGAATATCGAGGCGTTCCATCAAGGCGGCGCGGTGCGTCTCCACGGTTTTCACACTCACATTCAGCTGGAAGGCAATTTCCTTCGTGCTCTTGCCCTCGGCGATCATTTGCAGAATCTCGCGCTGGCGCGCGGTCAGTGCCTCGATCGACGATTCATCCTGATTTGTCTGGCCGCGCAGAAAGCCGGAGATGACGTGCCTGGAAATTCGCGGTGACAGATAAAGTTCGCCGCGAAGGATCGCGGCAATCGCCATTTTCAGGTCCAGCGGCGCCGAATCCTTGACCAGGTAGCCGGACGCGCCGGCCTTGAGCGCGCGGCGCACGAAATCCTCGGTCGTATGCATGGACAGGATCAGCACCCGCGTCGACGGAACCTCCACCATGATCTGCGCGGTGGCCTCGATCCCATTCAGCTCTTTCATGGAGATATCCATGATCACCAGATCGGGCACATGCTGTTTCGCGAGCGCGACCGCGTCACGGCCATTGCTGGCCTCGGCGACGATTTCGGTGTCGCCGAGTTCCTCGACGAGCGCGCGAATCCCCGCCAATACCAACGCATGATCATCGGCAAGCACAACTCGAATCAAACTCATGGCGCCCTCATGGCTCCCTCATCCTCATGGCTCCCCGGTCGGATGGTATTCGCCGTTGCCTCCAGCGATGGCATTATCAACGCTTTCGAGCAAGAACGTCACCTGTATTGTCGTGCCTTCGCCAGGGACCGTGCGAACCTTGAAGCGGCCGCCGGCGAGTTGTGCGCGTTCTTCCATGCTGATCAGGCCCAAACTTCCCGCCCGGATTGCCCGCCGGCGTTCCGTCGCCATGTCGAAACCCACACCGTTGTCGCTGATGACCAACTTGAGAAGTTGGTCGCGCATTTCGAGCCGGAATCGAATCTGCGTGGCTTTTGCGTGGCGGGTGGCATTGTTGAGGGCTTCCTGTGCGATGCGGTAACAGACGCTTTCGAGGTCGGCTGGCAGTCGCTCCGCAAGTCCGGCGACCTGGCACTGGATATCTATGCCGGTGGCGCTGCGCTGGTGATCGACCAGCCATTCGAGCGCGTCCGCGAGTCCAAGCTGATCGAGTTGCGGTGGACGCAGTTCGCGCGAAAGCTGGCGCAGGCTGTTGAGCGTCGTATCCGCGGTGTTCAGACATTCGGCGATCAAGCTTGTGTGCTCGCCATTGGCGCGCTGCGCGAGGCGATGCAACCCGATCTTGAGCGCGGTCAGCGATTGCCCGATATCGTCGTGAAGTTCACGCGAGATGCGCCGCCGTTCTTCCTCCTGAATACTGAGAACCCGCATCGACACGGCTTGCAGACGGGTGTTGGCTGCGCTCAAGGCAAGATGCGCAAGCATCCGGTCCGTAACATCTTCATGCGATATGACGGCGCCGTCCGTGCTGTCTTCCAGGGGGAATGCGCGGGCGACAAAATGACGCGTGCCGCCATCCATGTCCAGTGCGTATTCCATCGAGGTAAAACTCGCCTCGCGATCAATCACGCCGCGCAGGGCTTCCTCACTTTGTTCCGCAAGTCCATCTCCGCGGTCCGCGGCTTCGCGCAACAGATCAAAGTAATTGGTTCCCACCGTCGCGGATGCGTGGCGCGACTGATCGCCGCCAACACCAAAGGATTCCCACGTCTTGTTGGTCGCGACAATGACGCCATGCCCGTCAAGCACGGCAATTCGCGTGTTCAATGAATTGAGGATTCCGCGCTTCATTGCTTCGCTGGTGCGTAGCGCGTTTTCGGCACGAACCCTTTCGGTTCGTGAAATGCGGCGTTCGATGGCGGCTTCGATCGCCTTCGGCAAGCGCCCCAACCGGCTTTTTGACAGGTAGTCACTGGCGCCATTCTGCATCGCCATGACCGCCTCATCTTCGTCGATGTGGTGCGACACCACAATAAACGGGATATCAAGGTGCCGTTCATTGAGAATTTGCAGCGCCCGGTTAGCACTGAAGCGCGGCAAGTGATAGTCGCAAAGGACCACGTCCGGCAGCCATTCGGCGAGCGCGCTGTCGTAATCAGGTTCCGTTTCAACGCGTATCGCAGTGAAATCGAACGGCGCATCGCGCAACGAATATTGCAGCAGTTCGGCATCGTCGGCGGAATCCTCGACCATCAGCAGGCGATAGCGGCGACTCATGGGATCAAGCGCGCCGCGACGGTACGGCCAATCGGATTGCTTCGGGGATCCTGGAGGATTTGCGGTGGACAATGCCGATTCATGATGTTGGGTATTATATTGCGGTACGAGTCGGCGGGGAAAGGTACCGGTGCCAGTGTCCAGATACAGGTACCCGGATCTTGAATTGTCGCCGGTATGCGTTGCGAAATCGGCGCCGCAGGCCGGCGCCGGAATTGAAGTCTCGTTCACCCAAGCCGCCGCCGGGTGGACCGGCAAGGGCCGGAAATAGGGGATTCCCCCATGTGTTGCCGGGCACGCTCGACATAAAATGGATCGGACCGCCGTGAAACTGTCTGCTATCCGCGTCAAGCCGGCAACAAGTTTGAATGCCACGCATCCGGGTCGCCGGTACTTCATTTCCTCCGGCGGCCCGGCGATACGGGGCGCGCACCGGGCAGCTGTGGGCAACGTGGCGGAAAATGCCCAGACAAAATCACCGGCATCAATCACGACATTGCGGAGCGAAACATGACTGAGGGCAAGCAGACAAATGCGCCGCTGGTTGCCGGCGAGGAACACTTCCGCCAACTATTCGAGAGTAACCCCATGCCGCTATGGGTTCACGATCTGGATACCTTGCGGTTTCTGGAGGTCAACGATGTTGCCTGCGCATCCTACGGCTACTCCCGGCAGGAATTCCTGGCCATGAGCATCCGCGATATCCGCCCGCCTGAGGATCACGCGCAACTCGAACAAACCATTTTGCGAGATGGCCCGGCAAACCAGCGGTCAGGCCCCTGGCGCCATCTGCGCAAGAATGGCTCGGCGATAATGGTCGAAATAAACAGTCAGGATGTGCTGATGCATGGCCGCCGCGTGCGTATTGTCTGCCCGATCGATGTGACCGAGAAGATCTACGCGCAGGAAGAAATCCGACGCATGAACCTGGTGCTCGAGCGCAAGGTCGAGATGCGCACCAGGGAGCTTTCAGGATCGCTGGCCTTGCAGCAAAGTCTGTTCGACAACGTTCCCGAAATCGTCTGGCTGGCAAATCTGGATGGCCTGTTTACCTTCGTCAATCGGACATGGTCCGAAAAAATAGGCACTGCCGCCAATGACTGGAAGGACCACGGCTGGGCGGAAAAGCTGCACCCGGAGGACCTTGATCGCGTGACGCAGGAGTGGCGTGATGCGGTCGCGGCAAAAGACAGTTTCGAGACGGCGTATCGCATTTTGCACCGCGATGGCGGATATCACGATTACCAGGTTACTGCGCGAAAAGTGGTTGGGCCGGGAGCCGACCCCATTTGCTGGGTAGGCATTTGTGGCGACGTGACCGAAAGCCGCCGCCGTGAGGATGCGTTGCGCTACGCCAACCAGGAACTTGAAGCATTTTCCTCCTCGGTATCGCATGATTTGCGTGCCCCATTGCGCACCATCGCCGGTTTCAGCGAGCGCCTTGAACTCGAATCGGCCGACCGGCTGGATGAGCAGAATCGCCGCTATCTCGAGCGCATCCGGACGGGGGCCGCGAATATGAATGAACTGATCGATGATTTGCTGAGCCTTGCGCGGGTGACGCGGGGCGGTGTGTCGATGGGAAAAGTCGATCTTAGCGAGCTTGCACGACTGGTCTTTAAAGAATTGCGACAGCAACAACCCGACCATCCCGCAGAAATCGTCATCCAGGAAAATATGACCGCCATCGGCGATGCCCACCTGTTGCGCGTGGTGTTGGTCAACCTGATCGGCAATGCCCTGAAGTTTTCCGGCAAACGGGATGTCAGTCGTATCGAGGTCGGCGAAATCGTGCAACCCGGTGATACGTCAATGTTTTTCGTGCGAGATAACGGCGCGGGCTTCGACCCCGCGTATGCGGGCAAGATGTTCGGTATTTTTCAGCGGCTGCACAGCGTGAAAGAGTTTCCCGGCACGGGCATCGGGCTGGCGACCGTGCAACGCATTGTTCACCGGCATGGCGGGCACGTGAGCGCGGAAGGCGCGGTCGACCAGGGGGCAAAGTTCTGCTTTTCGTTGCGGCGGGAGTGAGGAAGCCAGTTCCGCCGTTTGTTGGCACTCGTATTCCGCGGCTCAGGGATTTCGCGGGTGTGTTGCGGGTTTTTCCCGATGGCGATCACTTTCCCGCGCCGCGACAATGACTCTCATCAACATGGTGAGGAGCCGTTGGTTTCCGCTGGCACGTCAAGTCGACGCAAACTGAAGCCGATGCATGATCATGAAACAGGATATCCGTGATCCCGCCGCGGGCAAGGAGACTTACCCTGTCCCATTGAATGAGCTTTCGCGCATCCAGGCGCTGGCAGAACTGGACGTGTTCGACACCGTTACCGATGAGGCGTTCGAGGCATTGGTCAGGCTGGCCGCACGCGTTTGCGAAACACCATACGCCATGATTTCCCTTGTGGACCGCGACCGGCAGTGGTCGATCACGCGTCTTGGCCTTGCATTGCAGGAAACGCCGCGCAGTACGGCTTTTTGCACCCATGCCATTCTCGGTCGCGAACTGTTCGTGGTTGACGACGCCCACGCTGATCGGCGATTTGCGAACAATCCGCTGGTCACCGGCGATGCCGGCATCCGGTTCTATGCCGGTATGCCGTTGGTGATTTCGGGTGGATTGGCTCTCGGCACTTTGTCTGTCATGGATCGCGTGCCCCGCCGGTTCGATTCCCGGCAAATCGAATCCCTGCGGGATTTCGCAGGCATTGCCGGCACGCTGTTGAAAAACCGCAAGTCCGCGGCTGAGTTCGTGCAATCAGGGTTGAAGCTGGATGATGTTTTCGAGGAAATCATTGTCCTTTGTCCGGATTCACGGCGCATCGAATATGCGAACGAAGGCGCGTTGACGAATCTGGGTTATCGGCTGGATGAACTGCAGCGACTGACGCTTGATTGCATTGGTCCTGAATACCCAATGGACAAACTCGAGGCGCTGGGCAAAAACGCGCTATTGGGAGATCGTTCGCCGGTGATCTTTGAGGCCGTGCAAAGCCGCAAGGACGGCAGTACCTATCCGGTCGAAGTGCGCGCCACCATGTCTTCCAGCCCGGTTTCGTCGAGGATCATACTGCTCGCCAATGACATCTTCACCCGTAAATGGGGTGAAGCAACATTGCGCAGGCGAGACAGCATCGGTCATGACTGGCCAGATCCGTCCAACCGGCAAAGTGTTGATTCAAGCCTGAAAGGCGCAATGCAGCGCGTGCGCCGCCATGGCGGCTCGCTCGCGCTGGTCATGCTCGAAATCGGCGGACTGACGGATATCCGGCATACGCACGGGCAGCAGGTGGCTGACCTGGCCATGGCGGATGTTGCACGCCGACTGATCATCGGTACGGCGACAAAAGATCTGGTCATGCATCTGGGCGGCGATGAATTTGCCATCCTCATCGAGGAGGTGACAGATGCAACCGTTGTCCCTGGACTGGCCGCCGGCATTCGTCGAAGCCTGCGGCGTTCCTTTGTTTCGGGGAAGAGCGAAATTGCACTATCGACAAGCATTGGCGCGGTGTATTTCGCCGGCGGCAATGAAGATGCCGCGGCGTTGCTGAGCCGCGCGGCGGCGGCGGTCAATATTGGCTTTCAGGACGGCACCCATGAGCATGTGATGCCACTTTCAGGCCAGGGACCATCCAGGAGGTCGGTTGACGGATGTAGCCGATAACAGCGCAATTTTTCGTGGCGTTGTGTGGTGTGGTGTGTTGTGTGGTGTTGTAACGTAAAAGTGTAATCGCGGCTATTCAAATTGCTTCTTGAATTTCGCCAATTCTTCCGTCAGCCAAGTGACTTCCTCCCGCAGTGACGCGACGTCTGCTTCAAGATGTGTGACACGATCACCCGCAGTGCCTTCAACCGTCGACGCGCCTCCAATATTCATGCGTGCGGCGATCTCCTGCCGCTCCACCGCGACTTCTCCCGATAGCAGATGTGCCCAGCGCGATTCCTTGGTGCCTGGCGCACGCGGCAGTTGCATCACCAATGGCGGCTCGTTGGCGGCGAGGTCGAGCAACGAGCGCTCGACGCTTTCAACCGAGGCAAACGGATACATGCGCGCCGTGCGCCCACGTAGTTCGCCGCAGGTTTGCGGACCACGCAGCATTAGCAAGGTGAGTATGGCGAGTTTCGAATCATCGAGAGAAAACACTTCGCGCATCATGTGCTGATACTTCGCCACCCGGCTGCCCGCCGGATAGTAGGTTTGCGCGACATGATTATCCTGAAGCCGCTTCAGGCATGCTTCGATGGTCTCCTCTCCCAGGCTCATGACCGGGTCGCGATTGCTCAACTGATTGCATGCGTTGACGATCGCATTGAGTGACAGCGGATAGATGTCCGGCGTGAGGAATTGTTTTTCCGCGAGTACGCCCAACACGCGGGCTTCAAACTGGGAGAGATTGAATTCGATCATCTGGCGAGCCGGTTAATTTGAGCAAATGCAGGCACTGCGTTTTCATGCTCATTATGTCACCGCGCATTGAAACTTGCGGCATGTACGAAGTAATTCCCCGAGCGCCAATACTTCCACTCATCGTCTTGTTGGCGGAGTGCTAAAGTTCATGCTCCCAAGTTTTCATGCTCCCAAGTTCACGCCCCCAAGTTTTTGCCCCCCAGTTCGCGCTCCTCCACACAGGCCACACAAACGCCAATGAAAATCGTTTTCTATTCACCTGGAAAAAATCCGCAGCCATGGCAGGATTGCCTCGCCGATCGCATGCCGGCAGCCGAACTGTGGGCGTGGACGCCTGAATGCGCCAATCGCCAGGCCGACTATGCCGTCGTGTGGGCGCCGCCACTGGAGTTGTTCGAAACCCAAACCAAATTGAAAGCGGTATTTGTCCTGGGTGCGGGCGCGGATCGCATCACAATGCGACCGGAGGTTTCGCGCCTTCTCAACGGCACTGCCATCGTCAGGCTGAACGACGCGGGGATGGCGGTGCAAATGGCGGAGTATGTGTGTCACGCGCTGTTTCGTCATGCACGAGAGTTTGCCGTTTATGCTGCGCAGCAGAGCCAACAAGAATGGAAAACACGGCCCGAAATCGATCGCGCTGAATGGCCGGTAGGTGTAATGGGACTGGGCGCCATGGGTGAGCGCGTTGCGCGATCCGTTGCATCGTTTGAATATCCGACTTTCGGGTGGTCGCGCACGTCAAAGACGTTGCCTGGCGTGACCACATTTTACGGGCAGGAAAGCCTTGATGAATTCCTTTCCGGCGTGCGGGTGCTGGTCTGCGTGTTGCCGTTGACGTTAGCGACCAGAGGCATTCTCAATGCCCGCACGCTTGGGAGACTGAAATCGCCGGGCTATCTGATTAATGTCGCGCGTGGCGCGCACCTCGTGGAAACAGATCTTCTCGCCCTGCTGGATGGCGGAAAACTGGCCGGGGCGACGCTTGATGTGTTTGGCGAAGAGCCGCTGCCCGTCACTCACCCATTCTGGATGCATCCGAGAATCGATCTCACACCGCATATTTCGGCTATCACGCTACGTGAGGAAAGCATCCGGCAAATCGCCGAAAAAATTCATGCCCTGGAACAAGGGAAACCCATTGAGGGCGTCGTCTCGATGGATCGAGGATATTGAAAGGCCTCGAGGCGCGGTGTCCCCTTCGGTGTCCCCATTGCACTACGCGCTGAAGATTGGGCCTCCCGCGACGCTGTCCGCGGTCCGGTAAAGTGAGCCATTTTGCGTGGCGAGGAATTTGTCGAAGGGAATTTCTTCCTGCTTGATGAAGCCGTGTTCCGGTAGCGAACCTGCGGCCACCATCTCAACGACCGCGCATATGCTCGCCGCGGTCGTCCACGAGATCGCCCGCCAGCTGCGGCCTTCAAGCTGCATGGCGGGATAAGCGCGAACGTACTCGTCGCGTGACAGCCGACCGTCTTTCTGTCCTTCGACCGCGGCGTGCACAAATACGACATCTTCGTCGACCGCAGGCAATGCATTTTTCAGCAGTTTGCTGGCCACTTCGCGATCATTGCGTAGATAAAGCTCGTTCAAAAGGAATTTCATCAATTCGCAGTGGCCGGGATAGCGCATGGTTTTATAGTTGAGCTCCTGCACTTTGCCAAAATACGTTTCGCACATGGTGCCCAGCCCGCCCGATGTGGTGAATGCCTCCAGCACCAGCCCGTGGACCAGAATGATTTCCAGGCCCTCAAGCGCTGGCACCATTTGCGGGTGGCCATTGCGGATGACTTCGCAATCGTTTATGTATTCATTGATCACGCCCTCGGGAGACCAATTGAGCGCATAGCCGAGCTTGCCGCGCGGATGTTGGGGAAGGGCGCCGACGCGCAACTCGATCGAACGCAGCACATCGAAATGACTCGCAAGATCCGCACCGAGAATACCGATGAACCCCGGCGCCAGCCCGCATTGCGGGGCCATCACACTTTTTGCGGTACGGGCCATTTCCAGAATGGCTTTGGTGGTGGGCACATCCTCGGTCAGATCGAAATAGTGCATGGCCGACGCATGTGCGATGCGCGCAATCTCGACGTTCAAGTGAAACGGCAGGCAGGAAATCACGGCGTCCTGCCCGGCCAGGACGGTTTTAAGCGCGGCCGGATTTGACATGTCCTGGGTTCGCGCATCGAACGGCAGGCCGGCAGGCGGATTGGCGTCGATGCCGGTGACCAGAAATCCCGAACGCGTTAAGAGAGTACCGACCAGGCTCCCCACCTTGCCAAGCCCGAGCACCGCGACATTTTTCAGTTTTGCAGCCATCTTTTTTCCTGGAAGTGTTGTTGCCGGCCGGTTTTCAGGCGACTCGCGCAGAGGGGTGAATTATATGCCGCGACGCATCGCGATCTCGGCAAGCGAGGGAAATGGGGTAAGCTTTTGCGGTGCATAATCGCTGCCCTATCGCTAGCCCATCGCTACCCCATCGCTACCCAATTGCTGACCGGTGAGTAACGCTTCCTTTCATCCTGATGTGCTCGTCATCGGGCTCGGTGCGATGGGTAGCGCCACGCTATTCCGGCTGGCTCGACTCGGTATCGACGTAGTGGGCATCGATCAGTATTCACCGCCGCACGCGCACGGTTCCACGCACGGAGAAACCCGCATCACGCGCGAGGCGGTTGGCGAGGGCGCGTCCTTTGTGCCGTTGGTGATGCGTTCTCATGTGCTATGGCGCGAGATCGAGCGCGAGACCGGACGGCACCTGTTTCGGCAGTGCGGCGGATTGGTACTTGCGCGCGCGGGCGGGCAAAGCCGCATGCACGGACAGATGGATTTTCTGGGCAACACGATCAAACTGGCAGCGCAATTCGGCATTGCCCATGAATTGCTGGATGCAGGTGCGATGCAGTCGCGTTACCCGCAACTCCTGCTCACGGGAGACGAGTCGGGCTACTTCGAGCCAGGCGCCGGATACCTGTTGCCCGAGGCCTGTGTCACCGCGCAACTTGAACTGGCACGTGCCGCCGGCGCGCGCATCCGGTTTGGCGAACAGGTGCGCACGATCAGGACTGAAGGTGGCCGTGCCATCGTCGAAACCGACCAGGCAACGTACTCGCCGGGCATTACCATTGTCTGCGTGGGGCCGTGGATGCCGCAGTTGATGGCGGGCAAACCGTCGCGAAATTTGGTGGTGCGGCGTCAGGTGTTGCACTGGTTTGATTCAGTGAATCTCCGCGACTACGCCCCGGAGAGGTTTCCCATCTTTATCTGGCATTGGGGTAGCGCCGACACCGATGTCTTCTACGGTTTTCCCGATGTGGGTGGCGGCGTGAAAGTGGCGACGGAGCAGATTATCGTGCACACCACGCCGCAGACCGTTGTACGCGAGGTCGATCCTTCCGAGAGCGAATCGATGTTTAGTGTCCACGTCTCGGGGCGATTACGCGGCATGAAGCCCGGCGCCGTCAAAGCCGCCACCTGTCTTTACACCAATTCGCCGGATGCCAATTTCCTGATTGACCGTTTGCCGGATTGCCCCGGTGTCATTGTCGTATCGGCCTGTTCGGGACACGGCTTTAAACACTCTGCCGCCATCGGCGAAGCGGTCGCGGAAATGGCAATGACCAATTCGACGCCAGCAATCCTGAAAGCATTTTCAGCATGACGATGACCTACGAAGCCTATCTGGACGAAGTCACCACTCTCATCACCGAGAAGTACGACCTCGATGATGAAGATGCGATACGCTTGGTCATGCGCGCGCAAGCGGCCGACTATTTCTGTGAACACGACGACCATCCCGCGCTGCGGACGCTAGATCGCGCCCATGAAGACGCGAGAATGCTGTTCAAAATGCGAGACCAGTTTCCAGGGGAGTGATTGTTGGGAATGATTTCCTGACCGCAGCCCGGAGCCGGCAAGAACTTCCGGGGACGTCACGCGCGGCAAGTCTCGCGAAGTCTGCTCTGTGTCTGTCGAACGCTAACCCCGCAGATTCCTGTCGAAAAACTCAACCGTGCGTTTCCACGCAAGTTTCGCGGCGGCCGCGTCGAAGCGCGGCGTCGTATCGTTCAGGAAGCCATGCTGCGTCCCTGGATACTTGAACATTTCGTACTTCACTCCGGCGGCCTTGAGCACCGATTCGTAGGCGGGCCAGCCGGCGTTGATGCGCTCATCATTCTCTGCGTAATGAATCAGCAGCGGCGCCTTGATTTTTGCCGCATCCTCGGTCGAAGGCTGGCCGCCATAAAAGGGTACCGCGCAGCCCAGGTCGGCGATGCGCGTCGCGAGGATGTTGGCCAAGCTGCCGCCCCAGCAGAAGCCGACCGCACCAACTTTGCCGGCGCATTCGGGCAGTGCTTTCAGGTAGGCCGCGGCGGCGACGAAATCGTTGCGCGTCTTTGTCTGCTCTAGTTTGGCGAACAATTCGCGCGCCTTGTCTTCGTCGCCCGGATAGCCGCCGAGCGGAAACAGCGCATCGGGCGCGAAGGCGATGAAATTCTCCAGCGCCATCCGCCGCGCCACATCTTCAGTGTGCGGATTCAGGCCGCGATTCTCGTGCACCACCAGCACACCCGGCAGCTTACCGGGCGCCTTGGCCGGCATCACCAGGTAGCCGCGCATCTTGCCGTAGCCGTCGGGAGAGGCGTATTCGACGTAGCGGGCCTTGATGCGCACATCATCGGTCTTGATCTGCTGCGCCTCGGCGAATTTCGGGTTCAGCATATCCAGCAACATCGTCGCCGTCACGCCACCCACTGCGTAACGCGTTGCGCCATTCAGGAAACCCCGCCTGTCTATCAGGCCGTGCACATATTGGTCAAACAGCTTCAGCACTTCAGGGGCGAAATCATTTGCAGTCATGCGTTGCATGGAATCCTCCGAATTGTGGGTGATGAATCGGTCGGCGATGTCGGGGCAACATAGCGCGAAGGGGGCAAACCGGCAAGTATTGATGACTTTGCGGTCGGGTCGGCGTCATGGATTGTCTATGGTTTCTTGCGCTGGCTTGAGATGCATTCGGTCAGAAACTGGTTTCGATCAAACGCCTGTCCCCTTGCCGTTGCTTGCGCATCCTTTGCATCAACTTGTGAAAAACATGGCAGACGCGCGATTTCGCTATCGGTCATGGTGGCGCCCGATGGCGCAAGCGTAGCGCCAGGCATGGCAGTCGGCATGGAAATATTTCCGATGCGGTCAAGGTTGATCCAGAGCCGTGTGCCCTGTCTCCAGCGCACATCATCGGAGACGACTGAAAACAGAATCCATCCGTCCGCGCCGATTTCCATCACGCGCGCGGTGATTTCACCGCCGCCCAGCGACATTCGATGAATCGAACCGGGCTTGACTCCGAATTGCTCAAGCGGCGCGGCAAGCGCGGGAAAAACGGACGCCGCCAACAGCATCGATGCAAAGATGTTCTTTTTCATGGGGCCTCCACTGAGCAGGGACGAAAATGATATCAAACATCGTTGCGATCGCGGATGTTGGTTTTCGCGCGGTTCAAACAGGTCCGCTAACCAAGGTAAAAAGTTCGCGTTGCGGCGTTGCGCGGGGAAAGGAAACAGGTGATTCCATTTCCGCGTAATTGCGGCGGATCGAAATCGCGAAACCCCTTTGCCAGCGTGCCTTTCCGGGCAAAAGTGCGCCAAACACCGCGCCAGTACTTGAGTTTTGCTCCTGGAGCACGAAAAAAGAGCTGACCGACCGTCCGCGCGCGGTACAATGGCGCCGGGAGTCTATTTGTTTTCCGCCCCCGCTCTCTAAGTTAGTGTTTCACAGGCGAGCAACCGTGGCATCGCAATTGTTTTTCATGCAAATGCGATCGGCCCCGCCGCCCCCTCCCTCAGAGCTCCCCGGGCACTTTTGTATTAAGGCTGTTGAGATGTCATTTGCTTCGTTGAATCTAATACCCGAATTGCTTCGTGCGGTCGCCGAAGAAGGCTATACCGAGGCCACGCCGATCCAGGCACAAGCCATTCCTGAAATCCTCGCGGGTCGCGACATCATGGGTTGCGCGCAGACCGGCACCGGCAAGACGGCGGGTTTTACGCTACCGTTGCTGCAGTTACTGGCGCCACACGCCAGCACCAGCACTTCGCCCGCGCGCCATCCGGTGCGCGCACTGGTGCTCGTACCAACGCGTGAACTGGCCGCACAGGTCGAAGAATCTGTCCGCACGTACGGCAAATATGTGCCGCTTCGAATCGCCGTTGTCTACGGTGGCATCGATATCAAACCGCAATTGAAGGCGCTGCATGTCGGCGTCGAAATTGTCGTTGCCACGCCGGGGCGACTGCTTGATCACCTTGAGCAGAAAAGCATCAATCTTTCGCAGGTGCAGATCCTCGTGCTCGACGAAGCCGACCGCATGCTCGACATGGGCTTTCTGCCGGATCTGAAACGCATATTGAGCGTGCTGCCCCCGCAGCGCCAGAACCTGATGTTCTCCGCAACTTTTTCGGAAGACATCAAGCGACTCGCCAACCAGATCATGCGCAATCCAACGCTGATCGAAGTCGCGCGCCGCAATGCGCCGTCTGAATTGGTGACGCATTCGGCTTATGAAATTCCCGCCGGCCACAAGCATGCGTTGCTGGCCCACCTGATCCGTACGCGCGACATGCAACAGGTGCTGATCTTCACTCGAAAGAAGATCGATGCCGATCGTCTTTCGCGCCAGTTGCAGCGCGATGGACTGCTCGCGACAGCCATTCATAGCGACCGATCGCAGGCTGAGCGCACCATTGCGCTGGATGATTTCAAGACCGGCAAATCGAAAATCCTCGTCGCCACCGAAGTCGCCGCGCGCGGACTCGATATCGACCAGTTGCCATTCGTGATCAATTACGAACTGCCGCATACGCCGGAAGATTATGTGCACCGCATCGGTCGCACCGGCCGCGCCGGCATGACCGGCGAAGCGATATCGCTGGTAAGCCCGGACGAGATGGAGTATCTCGTCAACATCGAAAAACTCCTGAAGCGGGCGATACCGCGTATCCCCGCGCCCGAATTGGGTGAGCAGAAACGTGTGGGCCGCAGCAGCAGTACGTCCGGCCGCCCGCGTTCGACCAGCACCACCACAGCGGAGCCGATCGACCGCGAAGAAGCGCGGCGTCAACGCACCATTCGCGAGGCGAAAGAATCCGGTCGCTCGCGCCCACGCGGCGAAGGCGGTGGACGCGGTGGACGGTCCGAGCGCGAGGTATCTTCCGCTTCCAGTGCGTCGACCAATCTTCCGCATTTCGATTTCAGCAAGCCCTATGAGTCAACGGGGAAAACCGTCCCTGCGGCACCCGACGCGGAATCGGCGTCAGGTCACAAGCGCAAGACCGCACGGCCCACCGGTGCGCTGCTCGGTGGCGCGCGACGCAAGACGGAGGAGTCGTCGTAGACCGTTGACAAGTCGCGCGTACGCTGCGGCTTGGGGGGGCAATCCGCGGTTGGCGATTCTTTCGCTAACACCGCAACGCGGCACCGGGTCGACAAATAGAGCTGCGATGACCAGCGAAGAGGCAGATTGACGCTGTCGCAACTGGTTACAGCTTCGCGCCCACGTCGGTGGGCCAGTTCGCGTAATGTAGCGCCTGAAGCAGACTTTCAGGAGCGATCAGCATGACAAAGAACAAGTTACCTTTTCTCGCGACATGGTTTTGCAGGCTGCAAACCTTTGTTGGAACGATCTCGGCATTCCTGATCCTTGCTTTGGGCAGCGCCGCCGCCCATGCGCAGTCCACGCAGGATCTCGTCGGCTTCTGGTGGAAGCCCACCGAGTCGGGTTGGGGCCTGACTATTCAGCAACAAGGCGCACGAACCTTCGGCGTCTGGTTCACGTACGATGCGCAGGGCGCGGCGATTTGGTACACGCTCGATTGCGCATTCTCGGGCAGCGTTTGCGCGGGCGATTTATACACCGGTACAGGCACGCCACTTTCACAAATCACCGGCAGCGCCAATCTCGTGGCTATCAAAGCCGGCACAGGCGCAACAACTGTAACAAGCCCCAACCGGCTGTCGCTTGCCTATACTATCGGCGCGGTTGCGCAGACCAAGACAAATCTTGAGCCGCAAAATTTTGCCCCGCCGACCAGATACCTGTATGTACGCTGCAGGCGCTAAGTGGCGCCAATCCTCGTGCCAGCCTGACCAATTACACCGATCACTGGTGGGGCGGACAGAATGCCTCTGGCTGGGGCGTGCAAATATCGCATCAGGGCAACCAGGTATTTGCCGGCTGGTACAGCTACAACCAGCAGGGCACCGCAACATGGCTGACGTTGCAGGGAACGCAGGACGCCAGCAATGCGCGGCGCTTCACCGGTTCGATCTACCAGGTCAATCCGGGCATTCCCTTTTCGACCATCAACGGCCCAGTCGCGCAATCATCCATTTCCAGCGTGGGCACTTTCGAATTCAATTTCAGCGATGGCGAACGCGGCGCGTTCATTTATTCGTTGCCCGCCTTCAGCATCGTCAATCGTTCACTCGCCATTGAACGGTTTGCAATCGCGGGTGGCGCGCTGAATGTATGCGCGGTCGCGAAAGCACCTGTTGTCTCGGCAACCGATGCCTCGCGTTTTCTGGCGCAGGCCACGTTTGGCCCGCGGATGAGCGATATCGACGCCGTCTCCGCATCCGGTTACGAAGCGTGGATCGACAGCCAGTTTGTCAAGCCCCAATCCTTTCATTTGCCGCCAGTGACGGCCTATCTCAATACCCTGCCCGCGGCTTCGCAACGCGGCCAGACGGCCTTCCAATGGAGTATCTGGAAGAACTTTGCGACTGGTGAAGATGCGCTGCGGCAGCGGGTGGCATTCGCGTTGTCGGAAATATTTGTCGTTTCCCTGAACAGCAGTATCGCGTTCAGCTATCCACGCGGCCCCGCGCAATACCTTGACCAGTTGGGCACGCATGCCTTCGGCAACTATCGCAACCTGATTGATGCGGTGACGTATTCGCCAATGATGGGGCTCTACCTTTCGCACCTGCGTAACCAGAAGGAAAATCCCGCCACCGGCGCCGTGCCCGACGAAAACTACGGGCGCGAAGTGATGCAGCTTTTCACCATCGGCTTGTATGAGCTTAACCAGGACGGCACGCAAAAACTCGACATTCGCGGCAAGCTAATCGAGACCTACGGCAACAGCGACGTCTCGTCCATGGGCAGGATTTTCACTGGCCTGAGCTGGGCGGGGCCGGATACCGCAAACAATCGCTTTAGTGGAGGTGGCAATCCGGTTGACCCCGACAAAGAAATCAAGCCGATGCAGGCCTACAACCAGTATCACTCGATTTCGCAAAAACAGTTTCTGGGCGTCACTATTCCCGCCACGACCGTTGCGGATGCAAACGGCGACATTCGCATTGCACTGGACCGGCTATTCAATCACCCGAATGTGGGCCCATTCATCGGCAAGCAATTAATCCAGCGGCTGGTGTCCAGCAATCCCTCGCCTGATTACGTTTCCCGCGTCGCGGGCGTGTTCAACAACAACGGCAGCGGCGTACGCGGCGACATGAAAGCGGTCATCAAGGCCATCCTGCTCGATCCGGAAGCGCGTGCGGCGCCGGTTGGCACCGGCACACGCGGCAAGGTGCGCGAACCGGCCGTGCGTCTGGTGCACTGGATGCGTTCGTTCAATGCGCGCTCGACGGACGGGCGATTCCTCTACGGTACATCCTCGGACCCCGCCACCCAGCTTGGTCAATCGCCGATGTATGCGCCGTCGGTGTTCAACTTCTTTCGGCCCGGCTATATCCCGCCAAATAGTCGCGTTGGTGCGGCGGGTTTATTAGCGCCAGAGATGCAGATCACCAACGAGACGTCCATGGCGGGGTATTTGAATTACATGCGCGGTGTCGTCAACGCCGGCATCGGCACGCGCGGCACCAATAATGCGCTGGACATTCAGGCCGACTATTCGGCGGAACTTGCGCTGGCAAATAATCCCGACCTGCTGGTCGATCGCGTGAACCTGCTGCTGGTGGGCGGGAATTTGTCTAGCGCGACACGTACGCTGATTCGCAACGGCATTGCCTCGGTCAATATCGGCACCGCCAATCCCAATGCCGATTTACGCAATCGCGTCAACCTCGCCATCTTCATGACCATGGCGACGCCCGAATATCTTTTCCAGCAGTGATGGAGGTACGGATGAAAAATATCAATCAATCCCGCCGCGCGTTCCTGCGCACCGCGAGTAGTCTTTCCGTTGCCGGTTCTGCCGCGCCGTTTGCGCTCAACCTCGCCACGATTGGCGCGGCCGCCGCGCAAACCGCTGGCGACTACCGCGCGCTGGTGTGCCTGTTCATGTACGGTGCAAACGATCACAACAACACGGTGATTGCCTACGACACGGCAAATTTCAACGCCTACACCAGCGCGCGCGCGGGCCTCACCCGCACCCTCGCGGATCTGCTGCCGCTGACGCCATCGACACCGCTCACCGGCAGCAACGCAGGCCGACAGTTTGCGTTGCCGAAGGAACTCGCCCCGCTGAAGACCGTCTGGGATAGCGGCAAGCTCGCCATCATGGCCAATGTCGGCCCGTTGATCGTGCCAACCACCAAGGCGCAGTACACCAATCTCTCGGTGCCGCTGCCGCCCAAGCTGTTTTCGCATAACGACCAGCAATCGCTCTGGCAGGCGAGCGCACCGGAAGGTGCCCGGGTGGGCTGGGGAGGTCGTATTGGCGATTTGATGATTTCGCAAAATGCCAACAGTATTTTTACCTGCAACTCCATCAGCGGCAGCGCGGTGTTTCTGGCCGGACAGGCGTCGGTGTCATATCAGCTTGGCACGTCCGGTTCGACCGCGATTTCCGGCATCACCGGCAGCTTGTTCGGTTCATCATCCGCCAGCGGGACACTGACCACACTCGTGACCAGCGGCGGCAACAACGTATTTACGCAGGATCTCGCGGAAACCACACAGCGATCCATCGATGCCAACGCCAAGCTGTCGGCAGCGCTGGTTACCGCGCCCGATTTTCCGTTGCCGGCGGAATTGGCCACCAGCAGTGTCGGTGCGCAACTGCGCGTGGTGGCGCGCATGATTGCCGCGCGTAACCAGCTAGGGGCGAAGCGGCAGGTATTTTTTGTCTCGCTTGGCGGCTTTGACACGCATGACGATCAGCTCACCACTCAACCCGCGCTACATACGCAGGTCGGTAACGCACTGTCCTACTTCTATAACACCACCGTCGCGATGGGCATTTCCGATCAGGTGACGGCGTTCACCGGCTCGGACTTCGGCCGCACGCTGACCAGCAATGGTGATGGATCCGACCATGGCTGGGGATCTCATCATTTTGTCGTGGGCGGCGCCGTGAAAGGGCAGCGTTACTACGGCACATTCCCGATCATGGGCCTGAACAACAACGACGAAGTTGGCTCCGGGCGCTTGCTACCGACCACCTCGGTGGAACAATTCGCGGCGACCCTGGCGAAATGGTTCGGTGTCAGTAGCACCGATATGAGCCTGGTATTGCCGAATATCGGCAATTTTGCGACCCCAGACGTCGGGTTCATGGCCTGACCGGTAACCATTGATTTTTCCGCTACCCATCAATACGCGTGCATAATCGCGTTCATTTTGTGAGGAGAGCACTATGTCGGGCGGAAAATTTCATGTACACGGTCCCCACGATCACGCGGTAGAGCACGAGGCCGCGCATGGCGGCGATCACGGAGACACCAAGTCAGGTGGTCACAGTCTGGCCCAGTGGGTGGCTATTTTTACGGCTATCCTTGCGACCATTGGCGCCATCGTCAGCTATCAGGGTGGTCATACGCAGAACGAGGCGCTGCTTCACAAGAACGACGCCGTGCTGAAGAAAACCGAAGGCGCCAATCAATGGTCCTACTATCAAGCCAAGGGGACGAAGCAGAATCTGGCGGAATTGTCGGAGGCTTTGGCAACAGACCCTGAAAAAAAAGCCAAGTACGCGGCAGAAGTGGCGCGTTACAAAGGTGAGAAAGAAGAAATAAAGAAAGCGGCTGAATCATTTGACAAGCAGTCACTGGCTGCGGACGAAGCATCCACGCATGCGTTAAGTCCGCACAACAAACTGGCTCAGGCGATGACCCTCATTCAGATCGCGATTTCGCTCGCGTCGATTTGCGTGTTGACGCGTCGGCGCTGGATGCTGGGGCTGGCCGGTGTAGCGGGAGCAGCTGGGCTGGTTTTCTGGGTGATGGCGTTTACCGTGACCGGT
>JADKJR010000025.1 GCA_016720925.1 Betaproteobacteria bacterium
TCTCAAAGAGGGTCGATTCTCAAAGGGGCCGTGATTTGAGGTTTCCCCACGAATCAAATCCGTGCGCCAGCACCGCCTGTCGCCGCTGCCGCCAGTTGTCGCAGCGCATAAATGTGTGGCCAATCATTAGAAATCTTTCTCAACAAATCCGGTCTCTCGACCACGCGCGTAGCGAGCGTCATCACCGAAATCGTCTTGCGATTCTTGATGTTATTGCTCATCAGTTTCAACTCAAGTTGCTGCGCTTGGGCTGCCTCACCGATCAGTCGCTTTGCCATCCCCGCAAGGTGCGCGATCAGCAACGGCGCCTGCAACCGCCGCTGCCTGCGGCACTTCGCACTGGCGAGCCCCATTCCGTGCGCCGCATTTTTCGTGTCGCGAAACTGATGCTCGATGCGCATACGCCGTGAATAGATGTTGACGATGGCCACTGCATCCAGATAGGCCAGACTCGGCGAGAGAGGTGTTCGGGAGCAGACCACGGATAACTTCTGACGAGACACAAAATAATGTGGTCCATCGCTCTCGCATCCGTGATTGAACGGAACCTAGTTCCCCAGCATATCGTCTCGCAGATCGCCATTTGGCGGGCCTTCCAGACATAAACTTCCCGGAAAGGCGCGCCAGTGCTAGTGTTTATGTTTCATGCCTGCCCGTGTCTGGATATACGCCAAGACTCAATCTTTGGCGCTAGGCAACCATCTGAATCATCTTCTTCATTTCACCGCTCGCAAGCAATCGCGCGACATCATCCGCTCCGCCAACCAGCGTTCCTTTGACGAACACCATTGGAAAAGTCGGCCAACCGGTCCACATCTTGAGTGCGTTGCGCCGCCGCCAGGTGTTGAGGTAGCTGCCGTATTCCAGATACTTGTGGGCGATGCCGGCGGCAGCGAGTGCCTTGCGCGCTTTCTTGGGCATGGGGTTCTGCGCCATGCCGACCACCACCACCGGGTTCGCGGCAATCGCGGCGCGGACTTCATCGATGATATCGACGTGCAAGGTGGCGATCTTTCGCGGATCGCGGGATGGATGTGGGTTTCGTCGAGAATGGGACGGGGTGACGACATGGCGAGCAACCTCTGGAAGATTGGAAAGGCAGACCCGCCATTATGACGCGGCGCGGTGACAATCCGCCTTTCCCCCGACAGCAGACCCAAAATCTTGTATATTCTGCTTCTCTTGAAAACGACCCTGCACACGCTACGCCGCCTTCAGTTCACGTTCATCGCCTTTGTGGCGGTGCTGTGCCTGCTTGGCCTTCAGCAGGGCGCGGCGTTCCACGAGCTTTCGCACCTCGCCGGCGAGCATTCCACGGGGTCGCAAAAACATCTGCCGCATGCCAAGAGCTGCGATAAGTGCGTTGTCTATGCTGAGGTCAGCGGCGCGGGACCGATCACTGCGCATTCCGCGCTTCAGGTACCCGCGCCATATATCGTCATCGCGTCCGGCGCACAATCTTTTTTTCCCGCCCTTACCCACCCGGTCTATTCTGCCCGGGCACCTCCCGCCTTCCTTTGATTTGACATCACGCCGCGTAACGCCTGGACCAATGTCGTCCAGCGCTGCGCACTCGTTGTATGGCTTCAAAGGAGGTTTTCATGGTTTTGAAATTACGATTCGTTGCGACCTTGTTCGCCACGGCGCTGGGGATATCGACGGTTGCGCAGGCGGCCAGCGATACCGCGCTTGATGAAGTTCGCGCACAGATCAAGCAACTGAAGGATGGGTACGAAGCACAAATCAAGGCATTGGAGCAGCGGCTACAGGGACTCGAAGCGGCTGCCAGCAAGCAGGCGCCGGTAGCGGCCCGCGCAGAGCCCGTCGCACCGGCACCCGGTCGCGCCGCCGGTGAAGGGGCATTCAATCCGGCGATTTCGGTGGTGCTCAATGGCGCGTATGGAAATTTTTCCAAGAATCCGGACCATTACGCACTCAGTGGTTTCGTGCCGGCCAACAACGGTCTTTCGCCGGGTACGCGCGGCTTGAGCCTGCGTGAATCGGAACTCGCGATCGCGGCCAATATCGATCCCGATTTTCGCGGCAAATTGCTGCTCTCATTCGATGAAGCCAACGCCGTCGGTGTGGAGGAGGCATATTTCGAAACCATCGGCCTTGGCAAGGGCTTGAGCCTAAAGGGCGGCAGGTTTTTTTTCAGCGCTCGGTTACCAGAACGAGATTCACAGCCACGCCTGGGATTTCGTCGATGCCCCGCTGGTCTACCGTGCTTTCTTGAGCGGCGAAAATTACGCCGACGATGGGCTCCAACTGAAATGGCTGGCGCCCACTGACAGCCTGCTTGAGTTCGGCGCCGAGATCGGCCGCGGCAAGGATCGACCGGGCAGTAATCGCAACAAGAACGGTGGCGGCTCAGGCACCTTGTTCGCGCACCTGGGCGGTGATATCGGCGATAGCCAATCGTACCGCCTTGGGCTTTCGACACTGCGCACGTCGCCGCGCGATGCGACGGTCAATGACATCGATCCGGCGGGCGCGAATGTCACCAATGCGTTCACCGGCAAGACGACAATCGTTGGCGCGGATTTCGTCTACAAGTACGCTCCCGATGGCAACGCCACACGCAGCAGTTTCAAGTTGCAGGGGGAATATTTTCATCGTCGCGAAAGCGGCGCGCTGACTTACGATTTCGCCGGCATTGACGGCCTGGCGGCGTCCAACATCGCGAGCAGTTATGGAACGTCCCAAGCCGGCTGGTATTTGCAGGGCGTGTATCAGTTCATGCCGCAATGGCGTCGGATTGCGCTTTGACACGCTCGCTCGCGGCACGGTCAATATCGGTACCGCCAACCTTGGCAATTTCCAGCGCACGGAATACAACCCGTCGCGCGTGAGCCTGATGTTCGATTACAACCCCAGCGAATTCACGCGCTTCCGTCTGCAATTCGGGCAGGACAAATCGCGGCAGAACGTGACCGACAACCAGATCGTCCTGCAATACATCTTCAGTCTTGGCGCCCACGGCGCGCACAAATTCTAGGGCCCGCTCATGAACATCAATTTTCGAAATATGTTTCCTGCAGTATTTGCCGCAATGCTGAGTGCAACCGCGCTACCGGCGGCCGCGACGCTGAATGTATTCACCTGTGAACCCGAGTGGGCCGCACTCGCACTGGAGTTGGGCGGCGACAAAGTCAAAGTCACTTCAGCCACCACCGCCTTGCAGGACGTGCATCACGTCGAGGCGCGCCCCAGCCTCATCGCCCGCGCGCGCAATGCCGACCTGCTGATCTGCACCGGCGCGGAGCTGGAAATCGGCTGGTTGCCGCTACTGTTATCACAATCGGGCAACCGGCAAATTCAACCGGGGCAACCGGGTTATCTGGAAGCCGCGGCCTCGGTGAAAAAATGGAAGTGCCGCAATTGCTGGATCGCCCGCAAGGCGATGTGAATCCGGCCGGCAATCCGCATATTCATCTCGACCCGCAGAACACCGCCAAGGTAGGCGAGGCCATTACCGCGCGCCTCACACAACTCGATGCCGTCAACGGCGAAACCTACAAATTCCGCGCAACGGCGTTCCAGAAAAAATGGCGCGAGTCCTTGCAGAAATGGGAAGCACAGGCGGCGCCGCTCGAAAGGTGTTGCGGTCGTCGTGTATCACAAGGATCTGTCCTATCTGCTGCGCTGGCTGGGCATGCGCGATATCGCCAGTCTGGAACCGAAGCCCGGCGTCCCGCCAACCACCGGCCATTTGTCCCGGAAATGCTCGCTAAAGCTGCAACGCGAACCAGCGAAGATGATCCTGCGTTCTGCCTATTCCGATCCCAAAGGCGGCTGCATGGTTATCCGAGCGGGCCAAGCTTCCCACGGTGACGCTGCCGTATACGGTGAGTGGAAACGAACAGGCCAAGGATTTGTTCGGGCTGTTTGACGATTCCATTCAACGCCTGCTGGCCGCATTGAAATGAATCTCTCCGCGCTCGAATTCAGCATCCTGATTCCGGCCTTTCTGGCTGGATTACTGGTCACCGCCACCCATGTGCCGCTGGGCATTCAGGTGCTACAGCGCGGGATAGTTTTCATCGACCTGGCGATCGCGCAAATCGCCGGCCTCGGCATCATGCTGGCGGATATGTTCGGCTGGGAACCGCAGGGCTGGGCGGCGCAGGGAGTGGCCATGTCCGCAGCCGTTATAGGCGCCATCGTGCTCACCTGGGCCGAGAAGCGCTGGCCCGATGTGCAGGAGGCGACGATCGGCGTGTCGTTCGTGCTCGCGGCGAGTGCGGCGCTGCTGCTGCTCGCGGGCAATCCGCATGGCGGCGAACACCTCAAGGATCTGCTGGTCGGTCAGATTCTCTGGGTCAACCTGAATTCGCTGCTGCCGGTGTTGCTGGCTTATGCCGTCATCCTGGCGCTGTGGTTTGGTTTCAGGGATCGCCTGGGGCGCGCCGGATTCTACGTGTTGTTTGCGTGCACGGTGACGATTTCGGTGCAACTGGTCGGCGTCTATCTGGTGTTTGCCGGGCTCATCATTCCTGCGCTCGCGACCCGCAAGTTCCAGTCGCGAAGACTGCCCGCCGCCTATGCGACCTCGGCCGCCGGTTATGCGTCGGGATTGGTGCTGTCTTCACTGTTTGACCTGCCATCGGGTGCGGTGATCGTCTGGAGCATGGCGGTCGTCGCTGTTGCGGTTTACGCGGCCCGTCAGCGGGTGAAACCGCCCGAAGCAATTGCCACAATGTAGAAACCCTCTACGCTTCCCACGCCTACCACCGCTGATCCGCTCCCACACCGCTGTCACTGCTGGCGTGCCGTCGACCACGTGATAGCGCGCGTGCTGGGCAGCTGTCGCGCAAGCGTGATTGGGCAGAATCCGCAGCGCCCCCAATGGCAGATCAAGCGCTGTTCCATTGGTGCCGTGACGATGCGCGATGATGCCATGCTCCTGATTGGCCGAGACCATGATGTAATCAGGCATCGCCTTGCCGTTTACATCGCACACCAGGCCGAAGCCCTGATCAACTGTCTGCGCAGCGGTGCCGCGGTCACGCGACATGGCCATCCAGCCGGCATCGACAATCGTCCAGCCTTTCTCGCGTTGATGGCCAATCACGGTGGAGAGGACCGATAGCGCGATGTCATCGACTCGGCACACACCGAGTCCCGCCATCACCAGATCGAAAAACACGAACACCCCCGCGCACTTCGGTCACGCCGTTGAGATCCTGCGCAAACAGGGCGGTGGGGGTCGAGCCGACGCTGACCACGGGGGCGGCGTGGCCTGCCTGCCGCAATCTCTCGGCGGCGCGCAGCGTGCGCGCACGTTCCTGTTCGGCCATGGCTCGTAGCGCGGTATCGCCTCTGCAATCGTAATGAGCCGCCGGCGTGGGTCATCACGCCAGCGACGGTGACACCGCCCGCCGCCAGCATTTTGCGCCACCGCCAGCAAATCGGGACTCTCCGGCAAGATACCTGCGCGATGTCCATCGCAATCAATTTCAATCAAGACGCTGAGCGGCATCGGCAGGGCGGCGGCCGCCTGCGCCAGCGCCACGGCAGCCTCAATGCTGTCGAGAATGACTGTCAGTTTGCGCCACGTTTCAATAGCGCCGCCACATGGCCCATCTTGTTTGGCGTAATGCCGACGGCATAGAGAATATCGGTGAAGCCGCGATCAGCGAAATAGTCCGCTTCGTGCAACGTGGATACTGTGATCGGCCCCGGCGTACCCCCGACATGGCGAGCGCGACTTCAATGCATTTCGCGGTTTTGACATGCGGGCGAAAACCAACCTTCAGGCGGGTGATTCGCTCGCGCATGCGCGCGATGTTCTTCATGCGGCCCTGTTCAAGCAGCAATGCCGGGGTTTCGAGTTCGGACATTTTGCGGTCGGTCATGGAGGCGTGGCTTTCTCAATTCAATCATGCGAGATGCATTGGGGTACTTCCATTGGGGTACTTCTATTAACCTCATTTCCGTTCGCCCTGAGGTATCGAAGAAGGGCATTCCGAGCGCAAATGAATCAATGCCTTATTGAGTGTGCTTCGATACCTCAGCACGAACGGGGATTATTGGAAGTTCCCATTCTGTGAACTCTAGCACTGACGCGGACTTTGGGGGCACTTTTTGCCTCGGAAAGCGCGCTAATTGGCGATCCTCGAACTCGCTTGTTTACCAGCGCGATCGAGGCAATTCGCAGGATACGCGATTGAACGGCCACCAATCGACACCTCATCTGATTTTTGTCAACGTTTCCTCCGGCCATCAGCCTAAGCTCGACATTACAAAAACCATTTCAACGGCGGAGGAGCCGTAACGGGTGACGGTTAGCCGGCGCCGGTTTGATCTGACCTGGCGAGGGGTCGTTTTATGAAGCGATTCGTTGCACGAAAATTCGTCGCCCTGCGGCGCTTTGTCTTCGGCGTCTGTCTGTTGTGGACATACGGTGCCGCGGCTTTTACCCCCGTGAGTGGAACGATTTCCGCCAACACGATATGGACGATGGACGCGAGCCCATACCATGTGGTCGGTGACCTCAATGTCGCGGCGGGCGCCACCCTGACCATCGAACCCGGCACAGTGGTGAAGTTTGCTGACAACTACGTCTACGCGACATATTTCCTCGTCAACGGTACGCTCAACGCACAAGGTACCAGCAGTTTGCCCATCACCTTTACCACGGTGCGGGACGATAGCGTCGGTGGCGATTCCAATGGCGATGGCAGCGCCACGACCGCAGCCGCAGGACAATGGGTGGGGATCCTCGTCAACGATGGCGGCAGCGCCGTGCTGGATCACGCCGTCATCCGCTACGCAGGTGCGTATTTCACGGGTTCCGCGATCTGGACCGGCATGGGCTCGATCTACAAGAACGGCGCGGGAACACTCAGCATCAACAATTCTACGGTGGAAACGAGCACCAGCAAGGGCATCTGGATCAGTGGCGCGACCGGAAGCGTGACGATTGCCAACTCGATTATCCGCGGGCATGCCGTGAACGGCATCGTCGTCGAAGGTTCAAGCGCGACGATGTCTTTCGCAGGAATTCTGTCCGGGACAACACTGAATCCGGTATCCAGATCTACAACAGCAGCCCTTCAATTACCGGCAACACCGTGACCGCGAACACCGGTTACGGTATGTATGTCTACGGTCTTGCGACACCGGCGGCAGTGTCCGCCAATATGCTTGACGGCAACACGGCAGGACCGATCGGCGTTGGCGCCAACAGTTCGCTGATGATGGTTGACGACGACAATGTTTTTCCGGGCCTATTTACGTCGCGAGCGGCAGCGTGTCGCGCTCGATGACCTGGTCGAACAATCGCACCTACTCAGTCGCCCCGATCAACGTCGATGCCGGCGTCACGCTGACCATTCCGGCGGGCCGCGTCATCAAGCTCAGCGGGTACATCTACGTCTACGGCACATTGAATGTGACGGGAACGGCCGCGCAGCCCGTCTATTTCACCAGCCTTGCCGATGATTCGGTCGGCGGGGATTCGAACCGCGATGGCAGCGCGACGCTACCGGCCAAAGGCAACTGGGCCACCTTGTATCTGACAGATGGAGGCAACGCGTCCATCGATCATGCCGTCATCCGGTACGCGGGCGCATACTTTGACGGCTCGGCAATATGGACAGGAATGGGATCGATCTTCAAGACCGGCTCGGGAATCTTTAGCATCACCAACTCGATCCTGGAAACCAGTGCCACAAATGGCATCTGGATCAATGGTGCCACCGGCAACGTCACCGTGCGCGACAACCTGATCCAGGACCACAACGTCAACGGCATCCTTTTCGACAATACCACCGGCAATACCTTGTTCGCCGGTAACATCATCCAGAACAATGCGGGCCCCGGAATCCAGATATACAACAGCAGCGCGAACATCACCGGCAATACCATCAGCAACAACGCGGCCTACGGAATCTATCTGGCGGCGGGTAATGCGACGCCTACCATCACCCGCAACACCATCTCCAACAACCCATACGGTGTCTACGCCGATAGCGGATCGAACCCCATCGTCGGCGGTGCGCCGGGCCTGGGCAACGATTTTCTGGGCAACACGACGCTTGCGGTTGTGAACGTAAACACACCGAGCTTGCTGAATGCCCGCTACAACTGGTGGGGCACCGCGGACGGGCCGACGTTGAATGGTGCCAACGGAGTCAGCCCCAATGTTGACTACGGCAACGTATTGACCAGTTCCGCGGTGCAGGCATCGACTGGCCTGATTTCCATGTGGCGTGGCGAGGGCAACGCCCTGGACAGCATCGGCAGCAATCATGGCACGGCGATAAATGGCGCAACCTATGCGGCCGGATTGGTCGGTCAGGCATTCAGCTTCGACGCGGTGGATGACTATGTCGATGTGCCCAACAGCGACAGTATCAATTTCAGTCCCAATCAGCCGATGAGCATTTCGCTATGGGTCAAGCGCACCAGCACCAATACATCGCAGATCATTTTCGCCAAGCGCGCCGGTTGCGGTGCGCAGGCGCACTATCAACTGCAATGGTATGAAGAAGGTGATTGGTTCGCCTTCTCCAGCACCGGTGGCTTCCAGCAGCGGTGTCGTCACCACCGCGGACAAGCTGCCGCTCAACGTCTGGACCTTTATCGCCATCAGCTTTGACGGAACCAATGCCACGATGTGCATCAACGGCCTGCCGGTGACGAGTCATGCAATGGCATTCGACCCGGCGCCTGTTTCGCTGCGTTTCGGCGGCGAACCCAGTTGCGGCGGCCAGCTGTTCGGTGGTCTGCTGGACGAAATCCGGCTGTATGATCGGCCACTTTCGGCCGCCGAGATTGCGTCCGCCTCAGGACTGGTGCCGGACCCGTTCACCTTCAACGCGCAAGCCGGCGTGGCCGTGGGCTCGGTCGCGGCATCAAACGCCATCACGGTCAGCGGAATCAGCAACGCGACATCAATCTCGATCACCGGTGGCGAGTACGCGGTCTCCACTGATGGCGGCGCGAATTGGTCCGCGTATTCGCCCACGCTTCCCGCGAGTGTGAATGCCAATGATCAGGTGCGCGTCCGGCAGACGGCCTCGGCAAGCTACTCCACGCAAACCAGCGCCGTGCTGACCATCGGTGGCGTGTCGGCAACGTTCAACGTGACGACGCGGCGCCACCGGCGCTGATCAAAGTGGTATCGCGCAAGACGCACGGGAACCTGGGGCCATTCAACCTGGACATCGACAAGAGCAGGTTGATCCATGAAGCGGTCACCGTGGAACCGCGTATCGGCAGCGTCGGACATCAAATCGTGTTCGAGTTCGATACCGTTATTACGGACCACGGTCAGGCAACCGTGATTGGCCCGAATGCTTCGCCCGCCGGTGTGGCCACCGCGTCGCTCTCAGGCACCAGCACCGAAGTCACGGTCACGCTGAGCGGTGTGCCCGACAGCCAGCGCGTCACGATATTGCTTACGGGTGTCAACGGCGGCACCAGTGCGCCCCCGGTATCGATGGGCTTCCTGGTGGGCGACGTGAACAATTCGGGCTCGGTCAATGCGGCCGACATCAGTGCGATCAAGGCAAATCTTGGACAGCCGACTACGGCCACGAATTTCCGATTGGACTTGAATGCAACCGGCACGATCAGCCCCGTGGATATTTCTGCGGCGAAAGCACGGTCGGGATGGGGCATGCCGTAACGGGGATCCCTTCGTCGGCCCGTGCACGCACTGCATGCGTAAGCAACCTGATCCGGATCTAAAACACCAGCACTGGCGCGGCTCTCCGAGCCTTTTTGGCCTGCAATCGCCGTAAAATGGCGTTATACGTTCTTTTTGTGCTCTGTTGACCTGTCCATCGGTCAGCAAGCGCCCGTCACTTGCCGCGCGTGCAACCCTGCGATAGCGTGCTGGAAAGACGAATCAAATGCCGGTTTGCGGGAGCGCGCGCAAGGTTCGCGACAATGCCCTGACAGGAACACCGGGATTGAGCGAATACTCTGCGACTTCTTCAAGCGCGATCAGCAACTGGTCGAACCAGTTACAGTCGTCGGGCCGGGGGTCGGCGAGCAGGGAATCCAGTGCCTCAACTTTGTTTTCAAGATTTTTGTCGGTGGTTTTCATGGTCGCGGTGTTGTTTAAAGTGTTCGCAAATTGTCGAACACCCCCGCGAAGGGCACCAAGTGATTCCCACACAGTTTTCAATATTTCCAATTGGCGCGGATCCAATGCCATTCGCCCGACTTTTGACGGGCTGGGGCTCAGTAATCCCCACCCGAAACTCTGATACCCGCCACCGCCATGATTGCCGTAGCCCCGCACCTGTTGCGTGGGGATGGCGGCGGACGCATCGTAGAGCACTACCACGTTTGGCTCGGTGAGCCAGTCGTGCAGTGACTGAATGAGCGGCTCGGAAATGCGCACGCGCCATTGCTCGGGTAGCGGCACATCGACCACGGCGTCGCCAAAATTGGTTATAGTGAATCAGCACCGGGCAGCTATCGGGCTGGTTCGGCGCCAGATGCGGCGACAAGGTGCGGCGCAGCCGCTCGCTGTCGGCTTGACCGTTCATGAACAGTTCCAGCTTGCGCGCGTACTGCCGGCGCGCGGTGTCAATGTCGAAAATATCCTCGGCGGTCACACGGTTACCACCGGAGAAATCGTCGTATGAAACTTTGCCGCGCACGATCAACAGATGATCGTCAACGATCATCGAGCGGCGCTTGTCGAAGACTTCGCCATAGGCCAGCACCTCGATGCGCGCGCTGCCATCGTCCAGTGACATGACGCACATCTTGCCGCGTTTGCCGTTGCGCACCCGCTGCTCGTGCAGCACGCCCGCGAGCAACACCACCGTATTGGGCTGTATATCTTTCAGTTCGGTTTTGGCGAATTGACGGACTTCAGAGGCGTAGCTGGTAAAGGATGGCCAGATAGATAGAAACCCAGCGATTGCTTTCGTGATTCAGGCGCTCCCGGTCGCTCCAGGGCGCCACGTTGACCAGCGTCAGCACCGCCCGCCCTCGTGCGTGGCTCCCGAACAGGCTCACCCTGCTGCTTGTCGCGCTCAGCCTTTTCCGCGAGTTCAATCGCCTGCGGCGAGGACGTCAGCATGGCGCGGTTGGGCTCGATGGTGTCGGAACGCGCCGGCCCGGATCGGTGCCTCCATGGCGCGACGATTGACCGTGTGCCGGTCAACGCGCCTGACGAAATCGAGCAAATCCTTGAACGGCCCGTTTGCGGCGCGTGCGGCGACAATGTTGTCTATCGCACCGTGGCCGGTACCCTTCACCGCGCCCAGGCCGTACTGGATGGTATTGCGGTCAATGGGCGTAAACCGGTATGCGCCACGGTTGATATCCGGTGGCAGGACCGTAAGTCTGTTCGCCTTGGTATCTTCAAACAGCTGCTGCACCTTGTCGGTGAAATCCATCACGCATGACAAGTTGGCGGCCATGAACGCCGCACCGTGATTGGCTTTGAGATAAGCGGTCAGATAGCCGAGGTAAGCATAAGGGGCGGAGTGGGACTTGTTGAATCCGTAGCCGGCAAACTTTTCCATCGCATCGTAAAGCGCTCTTCGCGTTGGCGGCCGAGACATCGTTCTTCGCCGCACCTTCGCCAAAGATTGCCCGGTGCTGGGCCATCTCTTCGGGTTTCTTCTTGCCCATCGCGCGCCGCAACAAATCCGCGCCGCCCAGCGAATAGCCGCCGATCTCGCGTGCAATCTGCATCACCTGCTCCTGATACACCATCACGCCGTAGGTCGGACCGAGAATCGGCTTGAGAATGGCTTCCAGCTTGGCATCGGGATATTCCACCTTGGCCTTGCCGGTCTTACGATCGCAATAGTCGGGAATCGAATCCATCGGGCCCGGGCGATACAGCGCGTTCAGCGCCGTCAGGTCTTCCGAGCCGGGTCGGGGCCGCGCCGCGAATCAACATGTCGCGCATGCCCTTCGATTCAAACTGGAAGATGGCGGCGGTATTGCCTCGGGTGAAAATCTCGAATGACTTCGGATCGTTCAGCGGAACCTTTTCCAGATCGAACACATCATCGCCCGGGTTGGCGTTCAACGTGTGCACGTTGCGTTCGGCTTCTTCGAGAATGGTCAGCGTGGTCAGCCCCAGGAAGTCAAACTGACCCAAGCCGACGGCTTCGACATCGTCCTTGTCGTATTGCGAGATCACCGAATCCGATCCATCCGCGACATATAGCGGCGTGAAATCGGTCAGCGGCCCCGGTGCGATGAGCACGCCACCCGCGTGCATGCCTATATTGCGCGCAATACCTTCCAGCTTCACGGCCAGCGTCAGCAGTTCATCGACCTCTTCTTCGCTCTTGCGCTTCTCATTGAATTGCGGCTCGGCCTTCATCGCGTCCGCGAGCGTGATGCCGAGCTGGTTAGGAATCAGTTTGGCGATGGAGTCGACATAGTTATAGCCCATGCCGAGCACGCGGCCGACGTCGCGGATCACCGCCTTGGCCGCCATCGTGCCGAAGGTGGCGATCTGCGACCGACCTTCCGCGCCGTATTCGCTTCACGTAGTCGATGACGCGGTCACGGCCCTTCCTGGCAAAAATCGATATCAAAGTCGGGCATCGACACCCGGTCCGGATTCAGGAAACGCTCAAAAATCAGGTCGTACTGCAGGGGATCGAGATCGGTGATGCCAAGCGAATACGCGACCAGTGAACCGGCGCCTGAACCGCGCCCCGGGCCGACCGGCACGCCATTGTTCCTCGCCCAGCCAATGAAGTCGGCCACAATCAGGAAGTACCCCGGAAAACCCATGTGAACGATAATCTTGAGTTCATACTCAAGGCGGGCAAAATAACGCGCGCGCTGCGCGTCGCGCGCGGTGACATTCGGATACAGGAAAGCGAGGCGCTTTTCCAGCCCGGCCTTCGCCGCATCGAAGAAGTAGGTTTCAATCGATTCCCCGTTTGGCGTCGGAAAATTTGGCAACTGTGGCTTGCCCAGCGTGAATTCAAAATGACAGCGCCTGGCAATTTCGACGGCGTTTTCAAGTGCTTCAGGAATATCGGCGAACTGCGCACGCATCTCCTCGCTCGATTTGAAATACTGATCGGCGGAAAAATCGCGGGAGCGACGTTTATCGCCGAGCACTTCGCCGCGAGCGATGCACACGCGCGCTTCGTGCGCCTTGAAATCATCGGCCGCCATGAATTGCACCGGATGGGTCGCGACCACGGGAAGGTCGAGTTTGGCCGCCAGCCGCAGCGATGCGCTCAACAGCGCTTCAGCGCGATCGCGACCATCGCCACCCGCGCGCTGAAGCTCAATGTAGAACGCGTCAGGAAAGTCGGCCGCCCAGGCCTCGGCGAGTATTCGCACGCTTCAGGTCACCCTGCAGGATCGCATGACCGATATCGCCAAAACCTGCCCCGGACAAGGCGATCAGGCCCTCGGTCGCATTGGCGCCCGACATCGCGCCTGCGTCACGCGAGAGCCATTTCCGACTCAGTTCCGCCCGGGCCGCCTGTGTTTTCCCGATAGGCACGCGTCAGCAACTGGCAAAGGTTGAGATAGCCGCTCTGGTTTCGGCACAGCAGCAACACGCGCGAGGGCTGGTCGCGATTTTTTCATTTTCGATCCACACATCGCAGCCGATAATCGGCTGGATGCCGCAGGCGCTCGCCGTCTTGACAAACTTGACCGCGCCGAAAAGCTTGCCAAGGTCGGTAATCGCCAGCGCCGGCATGCGCTCCGCGTGTGCGCGGTTGACAGCGTCGTCAATTCGAACAATCGAATCGGTGATCGAATACTCGGTGTGCAAACGCAGATGAATGAAGGGCGCGAGGGGAGTTCAGGAGGGGGCTTTCAATTCTGGATTGCACGGAAAACTTTCCATGCAATTTTAACATTCGCGGGCACCTCCCATCACGCGTCAGGAACTTGTCTGGCTACCTTTGACGCCGCCATTGCGGCAATGCGCGACAATCTCCTCCGCAACCCTGGGCAGCAACGGCAGCGGGAAATCGTGTCCCATCCCCTTGATGACAGAAAAGGTCGCGCTGCCGCCGCCATCATTGATCACTCGAGCCGTATCGACGCCGCACGCCAACGGCACCAGCGGATCCTCGTCGCCGTGAATCACCAGCGTCGGCGCCTTGATCCGGCGAATGACGGCGGTGCGATCACCGCTCGCGGCAATGGCGAGCAGCTGGCGCGCGGCGCCGGCGGGGTAATGCGAACGATTGACATGGCGTTCGCACACTTCGCGCATATGAGCTTGATTGGGCGGAAAGGTGCGACTGCCGATCGCGCGAAATACGTGCATCATGCGGTGAATCGCGCCTTCGATATCACCGCGCCTGGCGGGCGGTTGCAGAATCGCGCGGCGCGCATCCCAGGTTGGCTTTGGCAGACTGCGGCGGCCGGTGGTTGACATGATCGACGTCAGGCTGGCCACTTTTTCCGGATAATTCGCCGCGAGGTTCTGGCCGATCATCCCCCCCATTGACGCACCGACCACATGTGGTCGCACGAGGCCCAGCGCATCGATCAGCGCCGCTGTGTCTGCGGCCATTTGCTCGATCCGGTACGGCGCCTTGACCGGCAGCCCATCATGAACTTGAGGGCTTGCAGAGGCACGTTTGGCACGGGCATCTGGTCGCTTTCGGCTGGAAAGCCCCACATCACGGTTGTCGAACCGCACCACGCGAAAACCGTGCTGTACCAGCAGATCGATCAACGGCTCCGGCCACAGAATCATCTGCACGCCCAGACCCATGATCATCAAAATCACCGGATCGGATTTCGTTTCCGCGCGATTCGTAGTGAAAGGTGAGGCCGTTGGCCTGAGTATCCGGCACGAAATTTTTCTAGAACACCTGGTCGGCGTTGCGCAAGTGATCGCGAAAGAACCACTGCCGCCAACCGCCGCGATCGAATTTGACCGGGCGCCTTCCGCCTGGGCGAGCTGGTCGGCAATGGCACACAGCGCAATCGGGTTCATGCCGAGCCCGATGTGGCTGGCCATGACTTCAATGTTTTCAGCGTGCTTTGATTCACGCTGATACGACAGCGGCCACGACACGACGCCATCGGTGCGACTGAAAACCGAGGTGGTCGGCACTGGTGGCGCTTCCTTCACATGCGCGAGCTTTCGGGATCTTCCAGTTTGTGGCCACTGGCAAATTCATATAACCGCCATGCGTTGGTGGCCTTGGGATCCCCGGCAAACGGCGTTCCCAGCGTAATCACGCTGCGAATGTGATCCGGCAGTGCCTTGGCGACCCCCGGCGTAGATGCCCCCAGACTCCAGCCGATCAGGCTGACGGTTCGACCGGTGTCGGCATGAATCTGCTGCACCCGTTCGATACTCTTTTGCAGCACGCCCTGGCGTGGACCGAAATTGAGCCCGAGATCCCACCCGTAGGTATCGTAGCCTTGGGCGGTCAGGAAATTTCGCAGCGTCACCGTCGTCAAATCGCCCGCGCCCAGCCCGGGAAACACAATCACCGGATGGCCATCGCCTTGCGGGGTGTTTTTCAGGAATGGCCACGCCGCAAGGGTTGCGCCGAACTCCAGCGGCGCGCGCCCTTCCAGTTAGCAGAAACGCGCCTGGGTGGGCGCAGCATAGATTTTGTCCAGTGTGTTTTGCATGACGTCTCGAACCCATTGCCGATGGGGATTTCAGGTTTGCGCGGGCGGTCTTTGCCGCCCGTCTTTCTGCGGGAATTATGCATTTTTCTTCGCGACTTTCTTGGTGCGGGTCAATTTCCGGCAACAATTTCACCTTATTCTTTGTGTCCGTATTTTTTGCCGCCGTTTTCTCCATGGCGGTCTTCCCGCCAACGGCTTCCTTCATTCTCGTTTTTTTCGTTGCCGCTACCTTGGGCACCGGCTTCTTGATTGTCGGCTTGCCGCCAATGGTCTTCTTTGTAACCGCTTTCGTCTTTACGTTCCGCACCGATGATTTAGGCACACTTTTTCGGCGCGGCCCGACGAGGCGCCGGTTTCGCCGGCACGCCTGCTCGCCGGAGAACGCGGCTCTCGCGAGAGCGCCAGCAATTCCTGATGCGCCGCGCAAATGTGCGCCGCAAATCCGCGCAAATCCGGTACCGCCTCCTTGCAGGCAATCAGCCCGTAATACAGTGAACCGGCATAGCTTTGGATGGTGATATTGAGGGCCAGCCCGTGGGTGACGATCGACACCGGGTAGTAGGTGATCAGTTTCGCGCCCGCCAGATAAAGCGGTATTTGCGGTCCTGGTACGTTGGAGACAACCAGATTGGCCACCACTGGAATGCGATTGCTCGCCACCGCGGTTCGGTATAGCGGCGTGATCACGCTCATCAACCAGGGGATGCCGAGCGAGGGCAAGTCCGTTGGAATCAGGCTCTTCATGCCGCCGGTAAGCGACTTCGCCTTGGTGCTGGCTCTCACAATGGCGGCAAGGCGTTTGCGGGGATCGACAATATTGGTCGCCAGGCTGATGAGCATCATCGTCACCTGGTTGCTTTGCGACGTATCGCCGGGAATGCGCAGGCTGGCCGGGACACCGCCGATCATGGCTTTGGCCAGCGCCGCCTTGTTTCCCGGCGAAATAGCGGCGCAGCGCGCCCGCGCAAACCGCGAGCACGATGTCGTTGAGCTTGGTATCAAAATGGCTGGCGATCGCCTTCGTTTCGGCAAGAGACAATTCAGCGCCTGCAAGGCGCGTTCCCCGCTGATCGCCACATTCAGCGACGTACGCGGCCCGAGGGAGATTCCACCGGGAATCTTCTTCAGAAGCGACGTGGCAATTCGCTGCAGCGAATCGCCGGGTTTGAAATCCACCAGGTGGCCAAATCCCGTTCCTTGCTCCGATGGCGCACCGGCTTTCTTTGCCTGCGATGACGACAGCAAGCCGGCACCAGCCGCGCCGGCCAGTCTCAACGCATCGGGGACCGCCTTCACGATTCGCGTGTACTGCGCAACCGTATTGCGAAATGCCGCGCTCAGCATCCTGGCGGTCGTGGGCGGCAGTCGCGGTTTTGCCGATTCGTATTGCTGCCGGGCGGCTCCACCGCGCGCGGTGTGGCGCTGGTGTCGAGAATCGCGTGCGCCAATGCCACGCCACCCGGCCATCGAGCGCGGCATGATGAATCCTCGGAATAGAACGCCACGTTGCCGTCCGCAAGCCTTCGATGACGGTGAATTGCCACAGCGGCTGTCGCGGTCCACGCCGTTTCTTCGTGCAACTTGGCCACTGCTGCGTCGAGCTGCGCTTGCGTGCCGGGCTTTGGCAACACCACATGCGTGATGTGGTCATCCAGATTGACCTTGGTGCCGCTTAGCCAGATGGGATTGGCGAGATCGAGCGGCATGAACGACAGGCGGCGGGAAAACAGCGGAGCCAGGTGCAGGCGGCTCTCGATGTGTTTGCGGACTCGCGGGTAGAAACTGCCGCGGTGGCCTTTCGGCTCTTGCAGCAGACTCACACTGCCGACATGCGCGGGCACTTCCGGCGTTTCGAGTTGAAGGAAAAGTGCATCCAGCGCGCTCAGGTGGTGCATGTGCGGGTCTCCTCGCCGCGGGCGGTTTCTTCTGGAGCGATCTACCGGCGGCGGTTCATTTTGGCATGTTTTGCCAAGCTAACCGGATTGTCGCCTTTCGCGGAAAAAGGTCTTCAGCATCTCGCCGCACTCGTCGGCCAGCATGCCGCCTTCAAAGGTGGCGTGATGATTCAGTTTTTCCTCGGCGGGCAGGTTGATGACGCTGCCGCAGGCGCCGGTCTTGGGGTCATTCGCGCCAAACACCACGCGCCTGACGCGGGCGTGCAGCATCGCGCCAACACACATCATGCAGGGTTCCAGCGTGACGTAAAGCGCGCAATCCACCAGCCGGTAATTCTTGAGGTGCGCGGCAGCCGCGCGTAACGCGACGATCTCGGCATGCGTCGTGGGGTCCGATGATGTGATCGGCTGATTGAAGCCACGGCCGATAATTTCGCCGTCCTTGACGACGACCGCACCGACGGGCACTTCACCGAGGTCCCACGCGCGTTGCGCGAGGGCGAGCGCTTCGCGCATGAAAGACTCGTCGCGGCTTTCAGCCATACGCAACCGCATGAGATGGGCGCGCAAAAACTCAAGCACTGGCGCGGCGTCTCAGCCGAAAATGCCTTAAACGCCGCGCCAGTGCTAGACTTTATCCTTGGCAACACGCTTGCCTTTCTCGCGAACATCAACTTCGTCGGCATGCAGTTTGTGCAGAAACCGGTGCACCAACGGCGCGAACACGACACCCGCGCTCATCTCCAGCATCAGGCCCGAATAGATCGCGTAACAACCCGAAAAAATCTTCGCGCCAGTGGTTTCGGGCACGGCAAGTGGGCCCATGCCGGAGAGAATCATGGCGGCATTGACGAAGGCGTCAGCCCAATCCAGCTTCGGAAAAAAGTACAGGTAGCCGACCATGCCAATCGCCAACGAAATCACGATCATCCCAAGACCGAGCAGGACCGCGCGCATCAATCGCGACAGGAACTGTTGCTTTGGCAGAACCGGCTTGGAGACGTGTTCAAACATCGTGGCTCACATCACTCCCCGACGTAAGCGTCAACTTCTATCTCAATCAGATGTCCGGGATCAATCAGCTTGCTCACTTCCACCATGGTCGCGGCCGGACGGATGTCGCCGAAAAACTCGCCATGTACCCGGCCAATCGCCTCCCATTGCGAAATATCGGTGACGAACATGCGCGTGCGCACCACGTCCACCATGGATGCGCCTGCCTGACGCAGCGCGCGTTCAATCTTTTGCAGAGCGTAGCGCGTTTGTGCGGCCGCATCGCCTGCGCCAAAGACCTGGCCATGGTCATCGGTCGCGGTGGTGCCGGACACCCAGACGTGTTGACCGATCCGAACGGCACGGGAGTAACCCACGACGGATTCCCAAGGCGCGCCGGAAGAGATGTTCTCGCGTTCAGACATTCACGACACAGCCTTGGTTTGCTGCCAGGCCATCTTTCTGGCAGCGCGTTTTTGCGATTCCTGCGTATTGGCATCGGCAAATTCGCGACCGAAATCCACTCCCGCCACAGTTGCATTCAATTCCGCCAGCCGCAATGGTACCGGCGCCAGCAAATACGCCCGGCCATATGCATCACGGGAAAGAATTTTCAGATCCACCAGCCAGCGCCGCAATTCGACGTAGTCCACATCCAGCATACCGCCGGCAGACTGCAACCAACGATAAAGAATTTCGTTCACTTCTCGCTCGGCGAAAGTTCGTGCAGCCGGAAATTCGCATCGCAGCGACAGGAGCAGCAAATCGAAATCGTCGGGACTGGCGTCGAGCAACGCGCCCGGCGTGAGGCCACGCTTGATGGCAAGTTTGCGGAAACGACTGACGAGATCCACGATCGCTATTCCCACTCAATCATCAACGGCACTTGCACGCCTTTGTCAGCCATATGGGCTTTTTCGGCAGGTTGCATTTTTACCGTCAGATTTACCATCAATTTCATTTGATCCCCGAAAATACTCTCATCATCTATCGACATGTATCGAAATGGATCGAGCTCTGAATTGAGCCCCTTAAGGATCGTTCGGCATCTATTGGTATCTATCGAGAGCACCGCTTTTTCTCGCCATGCGTTCTTTCAGTATCTTTAAAAGGGCTATCGGCAGCACAAATTCGGCGGTAGAGACAGACAGTCGGATTTGCGCAGCGTAACACTCCATCACGCAAGCGGCATGCAGCCCCTTCGCTGTTTCGTGCACGGTCTCAAAAATTGCCGATTTGGTCTTGCGCATTGCAATCAACCCCCATCAATATCCGTACCAGCGGCGGTAAGCATCAATCCATTCTGCACCTTCTTGCCGCTGCTTCGGCATCGGCAGATCGAGGATTGGAATTGCTTGAGTCGACTTTCCACGCGAGTAAATGGCGACGATTTCGCCCCGCTTGATGATATCGAGTTCGGCAACCGTCACTTTCTGCCCAAGCACTTGGGTCACGAACGGAAGGGCGAGATTTTTCTCGATCATGGTGAAGAACCAGCCAGCCTGCTCCGATTCGTTGTAGGCGTCGGTAGTCGCCTCCTCGATCAGCTTATCCAGGTATTTCGCGGTGAACTTCGCTGTCTTTCCCATTCTCACCTTTTATCAGTGCTACGACTTCTTCCAGAGTCCCGCGTCAGCCAGACGTCGGGCCAAGGCGCCGCGTTTTCCATGCCGGACCATGAATTGGGGCAATTTACGGTCGAAGTCAGCGCGGGAGGCGCAAAGAGCATAGGCATCAGATAGATCGACGAGGGCACATTTTACCTCCTCTTAGGCAGAGGCGATGCCACGGTCGGCTCGCTTATCGGCATTCCGCCAGCAGTGGTCGAAATTGGCAGCCAGCGAGCACAGGTAGGCTTCCCGCTTGGCCTGCCGCTCGGCCTCGGCCCTTTTGCGCTGTGCTGCTTCCTTCGTCTTTCTCGTTTCGGCAGCGGACACAGCCGGCGTTTGAAGTTCCATGACGGTACGGCGCCGCAGTTCCGCCACTCCTTTGGCCGCTGTTCGCGCTGCCAGGCAAGGTAGCGCAATCTCAGCCTACGCTCGGCTTGCTGCGCGTGCCCTGTCAAGAGCAGTTTGAGCATCGCTGCTTTCTCTGCAGTTGGAAGTTCGGCGATCCAGGCGTCCAGTTCCGCATCGCTCTTCCCATCGGGCTTTGTAGCTTGCTGGTCGGACAGTCCGGCTGCTGTCAGCAGGTCCTCATCTACTTCAAGAAATTCTGCCAGCGAGTGTTGCGCAGCGGTCAGTCGGGAAAGCTCAGGCGGTGGCGGGGCTCGGTGCTCTCGTCGTCGACTACGCCAGCGCTCACGCCGGCCAGCCAGCCGAGATAAAAGTGAACGCATGTCGCCACGCAGCAGTTCGTCGCGCAATGGAGTCAACCTGCCCATCCATCCCCGCCCATCCTCCTCGGCAAAGCGATCGTAGTTGTCACTCTCGCTCAGTGCCCATTCGAACAGCCAATGTGTTTTCGTCTGCTCCACCGAAAAAGCGGATTCAGTTTCAAAGGTCCGGAGGTCTCAGCATCGAAAGCACCCCTTGGCACCTGCAAGTACAGACTGCAAGTACACCAGTTAGCAACATAAACGTGGGCGTCGAAGTATCGCTGCATCCAGTCGACTGGATCTCCCTTGAGATTGCCCCACTGGTAGTCATTTACGAAGCTGGTCGGCGTAATGTTGGCGCGAGACGAATGCGAGCGAAGTTCCGCCATTTGCTTCGGCGTCAATGGTTCATCGATCGCAACAAATTCGTAGTACTGGTATTCGCTCATGTCGAGTGATTTTGCGCGAAATTAGACTATCTTCATTTCAAACATATTCCCTTTGAATCTGTCGGATCCACGATGCGATCGATGGCAGGCCGCTCCTGATCCGATACCCCATGGCCTTGTATCCGCGCTGGCGCTTCTCCCACATCCGTAGTAGCGCGGGGTGGCCCATGTCGACGAAATCGATAATCCGCACGTCAGTCTTGGTCGCATGCTCTCGATGCAGACGCCCGGCGTATTGCTGCAAGGTTCCCTTCCACGACACCGGCATCGCCAGAACCAGGGTGTCCAGAGGAGGATGGTCGAAGCCCTCCCCTACCAGTTTGCCGGTCGCAAGCAGTACGCGCGGAGCTTCCGGTGGCAAAGCCTCGAGTTGCCCAATTAGCGCGGCGCGCTGCTTTCGTGACATCCGGCCGTGCAGGACAAATGGAGACGGAATCTTTCCGTCCAAAGCCGCCGCGATGGCAGCGAGATGGTCGGTGCGTTCGGTCAACACCAGCACCTTGCGTCCGTGGTTGAAGGCATGTTCGATTTCACCGGAAATTGCGGTCGTGCGAGCCTGATCGTTGGCGAGGTGCCGGAACACATCCTGAATTCCGGCGTCGGTCGGCAGGTCGATCCGTGCGGGTAACGAATACGGTACCACCTCGAGGTCGTGCGGTGCACTAGCAGGTTTTGCTGCTGTGTGCCGTATCGGGCCACACTGCATGAAGATGATCGGTTGCTGGCCGTCGCGGCGGAACGGCGTGGCGGTCAGACCGAGCACGTATTTCGCCTTGGCGCGCTTCAGAATGGCGTCGAATGACACCGCGCCGACGTGGTGGCATTCGTCCACGATGACGTGACCGTAGTTCTCGACCAGCGAATTCACCTCGCCCTGCCGTGACAAAGACTGCATCACCGCGATGTCGATCTTCCCTGTGGCCTTGGCTTTGCCGCCGCCGATTGTGCCGATCACGCCCTTGCCGATGCCGAGGAAGGCCTGCAGACGTTCCTGCCACTGTTTGAGCAACTCGGTGCGATGCACTAGTACCAGGGCGTTCACGCCACGCTTGGCGATCATCGCTGCCGTCGCGACCGTTTTGCCGAAGGCGGTAGGCGCGCACAGCACGCCAGTGTCCTGCCTCAGCATTGCGGCAACCGCCGATTGCTGATCGAGACGCAGCTTACCGAAGAAGGTGACGTCCAGCGGCTCTCCGCCGTAACGCTCTTCACGGAGGTCGCTGCGGATGCCGTTGTGTCTCAGCAATTCCTGCACGGCATCCAGGCATCCGCGCGGCAGGGCAATGTGCTGTGGGTAGTTTTCGGCACTGCCAATTACGCGCGGTTTGTCCCAGACCGACATCCGCATCGCCTGTGCCTTGTAGAACTCCGGGTTCTGGAACGCGGCAAGGCGGATCAGGCGGTTGGCCAGCGATTGCGGCAGTTGCGCCTTCTCGAAGTAGATGAGATTGCTCAGCGTCACGGTGAGTGACTTCGGCATTGTCCCCGGCAGCTGCTTCGTCGACGGGGCCGAACGCTGCCACGGCGTAGCCAAGTCTTCTTCGTCGATGAAAGTGACATCCAGTGGATGCGCCCTGCCCGTCGCACGCAGGATGGTCGGCTCGATGTCATGCGGTGCCATCGGATGGATGGACGCCAAGAACGCCCACTGGTCGTGGTAGGGATGCAATTCCGCATCAACGAAAACGCTGCAGCCGTTCTCACGAGGCACCTTCTGCAGGGGCAATGCGATCAGGTTGCCAAAGCCGCCCTTGGGCATCGTGTCCTGATTGGGAAACAGGCGGTCGTAAGACTCCAACTTCAATTGCCGGGTTCGCGAACAGGTGTGACTGATGATGGCCGTGCCCAGGCGACGGGCATCGCGGGCCGAGACCCTGCCGGCGAAAAATACCCAGGCGTGCGCCCCTTTCCCCGAGCGCGAAATCTCGAGGGCAGCGGGCACGCCAAGTTCGCAACACGACTGTACAAAGGCGCGGGCGTCATCTCTCCACTCGGCCTCGTCGAAATCGATGGCGAGGAAATGGCAAGTTTCGTCCTCCAGCAGGGGATAGACACCGACCGTGTGCTCACCGGTCAGATGGTCGAAGATGACCGAGTCGGTCAGCGGAATCAACATTCGGTTGCTACAGTCCCCGCACTTGATGCGCGGCTTTTCGCAGACACCTGCACGCCACTCGTTGGCACAGGCCGGCGAGTAACCGGACTTGGCCGACGTCTTGCTCTCCCAACGAATCGGGTAGACATCTGTGCGCCCCCGGAATAACCGCCGAAACAGCGCCACCTTCTCGTTCGTGGAGAGCCGTGATGACTCCGGCGTTGAGGCAGGCGACGAGCGCTCTGACTGCTGGATGCGCCATTGAATGCCGTTCGCATACCGCCGCGCGCTGAGCCGGGCGTTTTCGGCCTTTAACTCCACCGATGGATCGCGTTCAACCATGAGCCCCATAACCGGCAATCAAGTCGTCCATATAAGTACGCACACCGCTACTGATCCCGCGACGTCAGAAGTCCCGGAAACCTTTTTTCACGCAATTCTTCGAGGACCGATTCCGCGAGCTTCCACCCCTCCCCGCCCATCCTCGCGATCAGCTCTATCCAAACCCGCTCGAAGGCATGGATCGCATCCAGTTCTCCAAATTGAATCCCCACCGGCAGCAACGGAGTGATGTCCTCTGTCAGACTCCGAGTGAGCTTTTCAAGCATGCGCTGCTCGGCCATTGCGCGCGTGATCGGCTTGCCTTCCATTGCCAGATAGTGATCAAAACATGCGATGACTTTTTCCGGGGCCAGCGCAAGTTGCTCCAGTCCCTGATGCAAATCGAAAAGGTCGCGGCTCGCGCGTCGCTGCAGTAGCGCGCGCAGCTTCGTGCCAAATAGTTCCTCGGGCTCGAATGACGCGATCTCGGTCTTTCCTCGGTACCAGTCGGTTTCCAATGCAAAGGGATACCGCTTGATACCGAGCAGGTTCGTGTGCTCGCGAGTGTTTATCTCGACCTTGAGCTTGAGCGTTGCTTGGGAATCGCCCTCCGGTGTGAACTTGAACACCAGATGCATCGAGTGACCTGCCTGCTCTCGCTGACATCTTCCAAGCCACGACAGTGCTTCCCGGATCGCGTCGACCGTCGCACCGATGGGCTCTGCCTTCATTTGCACGAGGTCGATGTCTTCGGAATAGCGCAGCGGCTGCTTGAACAGCAGTTTGTGGATCGCCGTTCCGCCCCGGAACGCTATCTTGTCCTTCAGTGCCGGCGCATTGAACAGGTCGCACAGCGCGCGGCTGATGATCAGGTCCTGCTCGATCTGCCTCAAGTCGGGCCAAGGCGCCTTGACACTCCATGCCTGCAGAAAGGCGGTGGGAATCATTCTGCGACCTCCACCGTTTCATTGATCATGAGCTTCCATTTCACGTTTCTCTCGTGAATCTGCGCCAGTGCCGCCACGATGGGCTTCACGGCGGGATCCAGTGACAGCGTCGTCTTGGCTTGACTGACGAACGGCTCCAGCGCACGGGCCTGGCGACCGTGCCCCGCGCGTTCGAGCAAATATCCGAGCCGACGTACAGCCGAGTTTTCATACGCGGCAGCCGCCTTCGTCAACGCGCGCGGATTGGCCCTTGCGCCGATGTCCTTGGCGACATGCGCGACGCCGTTGATGCCGGCCGCCTTGTGGAAGTAGCGTACGCAATCCAGCAGCGTCAGTTCGACGCCGGCCACCTTTGCGAAGCCGGCATCGCTCTTCATCTGATCGACCAGGTCGGGCTTGTTGAGTTGAGCGAATGCCTCGGGCCGCTGATAGAGGAACTGCAGGCGGTGACGACCCATGATTACGTCACGCAACTGCCGCGGGACGACGACCTGGAAGACCATGCTGGCCTGATGCGAAGAGCCGTGGAATGCCGCCGCGCGCAGCAGCGAAATACGGTAGTCGATCCCCTGATGCTTCATCAGCGGGTCAATCCACTTCACTGGGTCTGGCGCGCCGGCGATCTGGTCTTCCGGGCGCAGGATCAGATAGAAGCCATGCCTAGGGTTCGCCAGCCGGTGCTTGCTGATTGCACGCGTGAGCGCCGCGGCTAGTGCCTGCGGCTTTAGGCCCAGCGCAGCGGATACATCATTCCGGGAGAAGCAAGCGCGACCGTGCCTGAGCAGATCGTCGAGGTAAGAATCGATGGAAGCCATGCCATAACATACGCAAAACTCGACAAATAATCAATTGTTTCGCATATGATTTGGGTCACTCCCATTCAATCGTCGCCGGCGGCTTGCCACTAACGTCATACACCACCCGGTTAAACCCGCGCACTTCGTTGATGATGCGGTTCGATACCCTCGCCAACAGCGAATACGGCAATTCCGCCCAATGCGCCGTCATGAAATCGGTGGTCTGCACCGCACGCAGGGCCACCACATATTCGTAAGTACGCCCGTCTCCCATCACGCCGACACTTTTCACCGGCAGGAAGACCGCGAACGCCTGCGCAACATTGTCATACCAGCTGACGCCGTCCGCATCCAGTGTTGCGCGCAACTCGTCAATGAAAATGGCATCGGCGCGGCGCAGCAGATCGGCCGCCTCCCTGGTGACTTCGCCGAGGATACGCACGCCCAGTCCCGGCCCGGGGAAGGGATGGCGGTACACCATCTCGCGCGGCAGGCCCAGTGCCACGCCGAGTTCACGCACTTCGTCCTTGAACAATTCGCGCAAGGGTTCCAGCAGCTTCAAGTGCAACGACTCGGGCAAGCCGCCGACGTTGTGGTGCGACTTGATGGTGTGGGCTTTCTTGGTTTTGGCCGACGCACTTTCGATCCCGTCCGGATAGATGGTGCCCCTGCGCGAGCCACTTGGCCGACGGCAATTTCGCGGCTTCGCGCTGGAAGATTTCCACGAACACGCGGCCGATGATCTTGCGCTTCTGCTCGGGGTCCGAGATGCCTTTCAGCTGGCTGAGAAATTCGTCCGCCGCGTCAACATGAATGATCTTCATGTGCATGTGATTGCCAAACATATCCATCACCTGCTCGCCCTCATTCAAACGCAGCAGGCCGGTATCGACAAACACACAGGTGAGCTGATCGCCGATCGCCTGGTGGACCAATGCCGCCGCGACACTCGAATCCACCCCACCACTCAGGCCGAGAATGACTTCCTCGCTGCCCACTTGCTCGCGGATATGCGCGATCGCGTGCGGCGCGTGGTCCGGCATGTTCCACGATCCATCACAGCCGCAGATCTCGTGGACGAAACGGTTATAGATCGCGCGTCCCTGGCGGGTGTGCGTCACTTCCGGGTGGAACTGGACGGCATAGAAGCCACGCGCTTCGTCGGCCATGCCGGCCAGCGGCGTGGTGTCGTTCGAGGCAATCACCTTGAATCCGGGCGGCAACTCCGTGACTTTGTCGCCGTGCGACATCCACACATCGAGCAACCCGTGACCTTCCGCGTTGGAGCGATCCTGAATGTCTTCGAGCAATTTCAGTGGCCGCGCGCGCACTTCGGCGTAACCGAATTCACGCACCCGTCCCGTCTCGACCGTGCCGCCAAGCTGTGCGGCCATGGTCTGCATGCCGTAACAGATGCCCAGCACCGGCACACCGAGTTCGAATACCACGTGCGGCGCACGCGCGGTGCCATCTTCGGTAACGGAGGCGTGGCTGCCTGACAGAATAATTCCGCGTGGATTGAACTGGCGAATGTCCTCGTCGGACATGTCAAATGGATGTAGTTCACAATACACACCTGCTTCACGCACACGGCGCGCGATTAACTGTGTGACTTGCGAACCGAAATCGAGGATGAGGATTTTGTCGGACATTTGTTGTTCGATTGACGGTGGAGGTTAGCGTTGGGGTTTAACGCAGGGGTTTAATGTAGGGAGTGGAGCAAATCGCGTGATTTTTGAAGTAGCGCCAAGCAACGAACACCGCCACCATATTCAATGCTGCGCACAGGAAGAACACGGTGCCGATGCGGAAGTCTCCTTGCGGATACTGACTGACAACGCCGAGCAGCGAGGCGCCGATCAGCGGCCCAATGATGACGGCCAGACTATTGATCGATTGCAGGGAACCCATCAATGCACCTTGCTCCTTGGGATCGGTTTGCTTCGACACGATGCCCTGCATTGCCGGGACGGCGCCGAAGGCCAGCGCGTTCACCAGGATGAAGACGTACCTCATCCAGCCTTGCGTGGCGAGTCCGTATAGCGCATAGACCACCGCGCCGGAGATCAGCCCAAGCAGAGACAGACGCACTTCGCCAAATGTTCTCAGTAGCCACCCCAGCAGTCCGGCCTGCACCACGGCAGCCGTGATGCCTCTGCAGAACAGCGACAGACCGTTTTCAAAATGGTCCCCAGCCAAAGCGAAGTTGGTGTACAGCACCCAGTGTGCAACAGAATCTGCGCAAGGCTCGCCAGCGCAAACACCGCCACCAGTCCGCGAATCTCCACGCGTCGCGCCAGGCCGACGAGGGCGGTAAACGGGTTCGCCTTGGCCCACGAAAAGTGGTTGCGACGATCGCGCGTCAATGATTCCGGCACAAAGAAATAGCCAAAAATAAAATTGGCGAGGCACAATCCGCCCGCCACATAAAAAGGCAAGTGCAGATCGATGCTGCCCAGGAACCCGCCGATGACGGGACCGAATATAAACCCCATGCCGAAGCACGCGCCGATCATGCCGAACGCTTTCGCGCGCGTCTCCGGCGTGCTCACATCGGACGCATAGGCGTTCGCCACGGACACGCTCGCCGAGGACAAGCCGCCGACGACACGACCAATGAACAGCATCGCCAGGCTGGTCGCCAGCGCGGTCGAGAAAAAATTGATTGCCATGCCAATCATCGAATACAGCATCACCGGCCGGCGGCCGACCTTGTCGGACAGGGCGCCGAGCAGCGGCATGCAAAGGAATTGGCACAGGCCGAATACCATCGCCAGGATCCCCGTACCAATGTGCCTGCAATTCACGACCTTCGACATATTGGCCGACCAGCACCGGCAATACAGGCACCGCAAGTCCGATTCCCAGCATGTCGATGAAGACACAGACCATGATGAAATTCAGGCCCACCGGCTTGGCGGCCTTGGCCGGTTTGCCACTCGCGGCATCTACCGTTGTGCTACTTTCCAAAATTCTTCTCCCAAACTTTCGCGACCACCGGATGTTGCTCGGTCAAGGCGACCGCTTTCGAGAGCTTCGGGCATTGCGCATTGAACCAGTCGCGTCCGGGACGCCAGCGGCTGACCATGGTGATGTAAATATCCAACGCGGTCATGTGCTCACCAAGCACATAGGGTGCCGGCGACAGGCTTTGTTCCAGCAAGCCCCAGAAAAACTTCTGCTTCTCGACGGATTTTTCTTTCAGCGCCGCCTGCAATGCGTCGCCGTCGACCCAGCGCGACGGCTCATCACCAATGTCAAACATGGCGTAAATGTTTGCCGGGATGAAAATCATCCAGCGAAAAAACGCCGCACGCTTCGCCGGTTCCAGCGGAATCAGGCCCGGAACCTTCTCGGCAAAATGGAGAAGGATCGCGGCGCTCTCGGTCATCACCGTACCGTCTTCGAACACCAGCGTGGGAACCTTGGCTTGTGGATTGGCTTTTACCAGTTCGGCAAATTGCTCGTTCTGATCCCAGAACGACGTCTTGATGTACCTCGTAAGGTTGATTGGCCAATTGCAGAACCACTTCGGCGGCAGCGGAGCCCATTCCGGGTGAACCAAACAATTTCAGCATGGCGGTTTCAGCCACTCAGGAAAATGCCACGGCCGATGCCGGCGCGACGGTGACGGCGGCGTGACCGGCCGAAAACTGGTCGAGCAGGCGATTGTGATGATCGATGACCTGATCGGCATTGAGTGTGGGCGAATTCCACGTCCCGTGCGCGTCCGCGGCGAGCGTGACATCAAAGCCCAGCGACACCGCGCGCCTCACTGAAGTGTCCACGCAGTATTCGGTCATGCAACCGGCGACAATCAAGCGCTGGATACCGCGCGCGCGCAATACCGATTCCAGGCTCGTATTGAAAAACGAATCGCAGGCGTCCTTGCGAACGATGATATCGGACGGCAGCACGCCGAGTTCCGGGCACAATGCCCAGCCATCGCGTCCCGGCTGCAACAGGTCTCCCGGCCCTCCGTCATGCTGAACAAAAACCACCGGCAATTCATTTTCGCGCGCACGCGCAATGAGATCGACAATATTGCCGAGTATTTTTGGCCAGCCGGCATGCATGTCCTTCCCGCGGGCAATACCCACCTGTACGTCGATGACCAATAGTGCCTGGTTTTTTTCGTTGCTCATCGGCGAGCGTCAATCGACGCGATAATTAGGCGCTTCTTTGGTGATCTGCACATCGTGCACGTGCGACTCACGAATGCCGGCAGACGTGATTTCGACAAACTGTGCATTCTTGTGCATTTCGTCGATGGTTTTGCAGCCCAGGTAGCCCATGCTGGAACGCAATCCGCCCGTTAACTGATGCACGACACCCAGCATGCTGCCCTTGTACGCCACGCGACCCTCCACGCCTTCCGGCACAAACTTGTCGGCATTGTTTTGCGGATCCTGGAAATACCGATCCGAAGATCCTTTTTGCATCGCGGCCACCGAACCCATACCGCGATAGCTCTTGTACGAACGCCCTTGATAGAGCTCGGTCTCGCCGGGCGCCTCTTCCGTGCCAGCAAACATCCCGCCGAGCATCACCGTCGAGGCACCCGCTGCCAGCGCTTTCGCCATGTCGCCTGAAAAGCGAATCCCGCCATCGGCGATGCAGGGAATGCCATGTTTCGCCAGCGCCGCCGTGACGTCGGCAATGGCCGTGATTTGCGGCACGCCCACTCCCGCGACAATGCGCGTGGTGCAGATCGAGCCTGGCCCAATACCGACTTTCACGCAATCCGCACCATGATCCATGAGTGCCAGCGCCGCAGCGGCGGTGGCAATGTTGCCGCCGATCACGTCGACTTGCGGAAAATGTTTCTTCACCCATTTGACGCGGTTCATCACATTTTTCGAATGCCCGTGCGCGGTATCGACCACGATGACATCAACGCCAGCTTCCACCAGCAATTCAACGCGCTGGTCCGTGCCTTCGCCAATGCCGACCGCGGCGCCAACACGCAGGCGACCCATGTCATCTTTGCAGGCAAAAGGATGTTCGCTCGATTTCAGCACGTCCTTCACCGTGATGAGGCCGCGTAACTCAAAGGCTTTGTTCACCACCAGCACGCGCTCCAGTCGATGCTTGTGCATCAGCGCGAGTGCTTCTTCGCGGGTCGTTCCTTCTTTCACCGTCACCAGCCTGGACTTCGGCGTCATGACGTTCTTGACTGGTTGATCCAGCTTTGTCTCGAAGCGCAGATCGCGGTTGGTGACGATGCCCACCACCTTCTTGCCGACGAGCACCGGAAGTCCCGAGAAATTATGTTTGCGGGTCAACGCGATCACATCGCGGACACTCATATCCGGCGTGACCGTAATTGGATCCTTGACCACCCCACTCTCAAATCGCTTCACCCGCAGAACTTCGGCCGCCTGCATTTGTCCGGTCATGTTCTTGTGAATGATACCGATGCCACCCTCCTGCGCCAGCGCAATCGCAAGGCGCGACTCCGTGACGGTATCCATCGCCGCGGACAGCAGCGGGATATTCAGGCCGATTTTGGCGGTCAGACGGGTTTGAAGGGAAACGTCGCGGGGAAGAACAGCAGAATGCGCGGGGATCAACAGCACATCATCAAAGGTCAGGGCTTTTTTGACGACTTTCACGTTTTTGACTCCGACAAAATCAGCATTATACGCGAGCCGGATTTACCTTCAAAATCGGGCGCACAATGCTCATATTCGGTTGACGCGAAGGATATTTACGATTACCTTAGCGAATCTAGGCGAAGTTCTTTGGCTAACCCGTTGACAATAAATATACTTTTGGCTGTTTTTCCAGATTTTTTCGCAAAAATTGGCGCAAAATACCGCAAAGGGGCTGGTTTGGCGGTGGCAAGCATGGGTTTGCTCGGTTTGGTCGGCGGTTGTGTCGCCCCCGAGCCACCCAAAGCAACACCGATCGCACCGATTGTCATCGTCCCGGTCGCCAAACCAATTGAACTGACGGCGGAAGCGGATTCCGCACTGAAGGCCGCCGAGCAGAGCGTTATTGAAGCGCGGGTAAAGCGTGCATTGTGGACCGCTGCCGTTGAGCACCTGAACAAAGCGCGTGCAGCCGCGCAAATACTGGATAGCAGCGCGACCCTTGTGCACGCAAAGGAAGTGGTGGCGCTATGCGCACTTTCAATCAAACAAACGGCGCTACCGCCGGTCAAGTGGTAAATACCTGAACATGTTGCAAGGAGTGGTCCACATGAAATCCCCGATTCAATTATTCATTGCCATCGCTATTTTGCTGGCGACCGCGACTGTCGCGGCACAGGTCTACAAGTGGGTAGACAAGGATGGCCAAGTGCAATACAGCGATGCGCCACCTCCGCCGGGGTCGTCGAAGGCCGAGGCGAAGAAAGTTGAGACCAGTGCGCCGGTGGCATCAACCGCCAACACGCCCGCGAAAACTCTGCAGGATCGCGCCAAGGACTATGACAAACGCCGCACCGACGTGGCGGACAGTGCCAAGAAAGCGGAAGCAACACGAAAAAATGACGAAATCGCCGAAGAGAACTGCAAATCGGCCCGCGCCGGCTTGCGCGATCTGGAGAGCGGACGGCCGATTCGCCGTACCAACGAAAAGGGCGAGATCAACGTCATGACCGAAGAAGAGCGTGAAGCCGAACTTACCAAGGTACGCGCCGCGGCCGCCGCATCATGTAAAGCCTGATGCATGCGTCGTTGTATTCATGCCTTGAAGAAGTTTCGCGAGCGTGATGCAATGGTTTTTGATGGCTTCAATGGACTGGTCAGGACGCTGGTTCTTTCCAGCATCTTCATACCGTTTGCAAGTGCGCAGAATCCGGTATTGGGCGACATTGAGGTGCGCTCATTCCTCGGCGAGCCACTGAATCTGCGGGTTGCGCTCGCCGCCTCAACGTCACCCGATAGCGGCGGAATTTGCCAATCCGTCATCGAAAATGATCGGCACGAAAACGCGCTGCGGCGTAAAGATCTGATCCTGACGATGGTGGAACTGCGCAGTTCGCGTTACCTGCAAATCCGCAGCCATCATGCGTACAACGAGCCGGTTGCGCGATTTTCGATACGCATCGGCTGTCCCGGCGAACCAGCGTTCGATCGGGATTTCACGGTACTGCTTGATCCGCCGCCGTTCATCGCGCCGCCTGTAGTGTCGATGGCAACGGAAGCGCGCACGCGCCCGGTTTCGCCGCCCACTTCGATGACGCGGGGTAAATCAGGCAAGCCACGTGGCATTGAAGGCACACGACCACTAAGAAACGCCGCAGCCGTTGCTGTACCGGCAGCCCCTGCAGGAAACGCAAGCGCGGCAACCAACGCAGCACGATCTTCAGCCATCGCCGCCACCTGGGCCGCGGCCAAAGCTGCCGCCAGAGCTGAAACCGCCGTCCGCGGCGAAGGCTTCTCATTGCGCCTTTCCGGCTCGCCAATAGACCTGTCTCGAAGCCGCAACGTATCCGAAGCGCAACGCCGGCAGTTGCGCGAAAGACAACTCATGCTCGATGCGGATGATCAGGTCGCGGCACTGCTGTCACTGAAGAACACGGTGAAGCAGATGGAACAGCGCCTCAATGAAATACATTTGAAACAGACCGCGGAACTGCCGATTCGGTCCGCGGCGCCCGCTTCATCCGGCGCGGCACCGGCAGCGACTATCACGCAAACACCAACTGAAGCGGTGCCTCCCGCCGCCGCCGAGCCGGCCGCACCCGTCGCCACGCCAGCAGCCCGCCCAATCGAGAAACCCATCCGCCCGAGGGAATCGATCGCCGACAAGATTATCGGCTATCTCACGTCGCCGCTGGCCTTGGGGGGAATCGTCGTTGTACTGCTTGCGATGCTGGTGTCCCGGGCCTGGTCGCGCCGCGATGGCAAATCGAAAAAAATCCGCAATTCCGTCGCGACGAGTGCGCAACGCTCCAGCGCAGCGACGGCAGAATCCACACAGGGCAAATCCACGGGGCGGGTTCGGACGACGCCGCATTCGATGATTGGGAGAATGAAGAAGTTGGCGACACCCCTTCGACGGAGCAACCAGCCGGCGACGCCCATTTTCGAACAGTACACGGCGTGCCCGACGAACTGACCGAGATTTGGCAGGCCGATATGGCGGCGGGTCGTGGCACTGTCGGGGCCAGGATCGACACTCACCACCAAGTGGATGCACCGGTCGTTTTCGACGACACGCCGGCAAGCTACGAACTCGATGCGAATACCGCGACCGCCGTCGATTTTCTGGTTGGGATGGACGAGAAGCTCCCCGAGGATAGAGTGCGGCGCCTGCAGGTACATGCACGAGCGCTCCCGAGCTGAAAAGCAATACGGTTTCGATCGACGATGCCGATTCGGTCATCACGGCGGCGCGGCTCTATTACGAAGAAGGCGACAAGGGCAACGGCCGCGAAAAGGCCAGCGAACTGCTCACCTTCGCGGTGGAAGAACGCCCGCAGGAAATCCGTTTCTGGCTGGCCCAGTTCGAGATCTTTCGCCTCGAAAACATGGCCGCCGAATTCCACGAATTGGCCGGTAAATTCCATGTATTGTTCAGCCATACTGCGGCGTGGCCAAAGGTGCGCCATGTCGGCCACGAGCTAGACCCCGGCAATCCCCTGTTTGCGGCCAGCGGCAGCCCGCTGCTGGCGGGAGAAACGCGTTTTGACCCGATTGCCGAAAACTGGCTCAATGCCCCCATGGACTTTACCTCTGACGCATTGATGTCCGACCTGCGCCTGGCATTGCTGGATGATCACGGCGTCAGTCGCGCTGACTTTGAATCCATCACGGCCCGTTTCGCGACTGCCGACGGATCGGCGTAACAAGTAGCGGCAAAAAAAATGCAAACAGGCAAGTCACCCGAACACGATTCCCTCCCCATGTCGACAGCGCTGGATGCCCCGGCGCCGCAGACTGGCGCGCAGTGCATGGCACTGATTGGAACCGTAAAGGCATTTGCCGATACGCCGGCGCCCATTGCGGCGGAAGCGGTCCGCGAACTGGTTGCATTCGAAAACCGTTTGTATCAAGTCATTCAATCCGACAAAGTCGCTTTCTTTGCCATCACCGAAAAAACGGCGGCGGAGCAATTCGCGCATGACCTGCACCTGATGCACAGCGTGGCGGCCAAGACGCTGGAGACTCTTGTGCAGCGGCGCGGCGAGTGGACCAAAGAAGACGCCGAACCGCTGCTGCAACGCATCGTCGCTTTCGCCCTGTATCACCATGGCGCGGCGATAAAGTGGTGCTTCTTCCGCCACGAACCGATCAAGCCCACCCTCTGGCCGGACCTGCATGCGCTCTACAAGTTTGCCGAGAGCCACGGGTTCGCCAACACACCGATCGAACTGTTTGCTGTCGAGGCGAAATACGACGTCACCGCGCAGTCGCTGTATTTGCGTGCGTTGATGCTGGAAGTATTGAACACCGGCAGCCTGACCGTACCGCAAATTGAAATCGCCGATAAATGGCTGGCGGAGTGGACAACAGAGTACGCGTTCGATGAAACCTACTCGCCGCGTTCGCATGCGCTGTTTGTCGATCTCAACCTCATGGCAGGCCTGCAACTGGTCACAAGCAGCGCGGCCAAGCCATCCTACCGCTATGCGCGTATCGAAGGCCTGAAAGAGCAGGTCGAGGCGGTGCGCGCGCAGCTACGCACCGGCAACCCGTATCGCGGCCGCGGTGCATCCGATTCATTCTCGATGGAAGAGCATGTTGCGCTGCTGACGACCATTGAGCGCCTGTATGCCACACTTTTGCAGGCCAGCGCGTCGCGCATTGAGGTACGCAAACCAGTTGAAAACTTGACGGCGGAAGTACGGCTCGGGTTTAGCGAGGCACGACGGGCGATGAACAGCGAGGCCGGCAACGTGACCCCGCACATCCCGCCGGCCTGCGGCAACCGGGACCACGCACGCGGAATTTGGCGGCCTCCAGCTCACCCTGGAAATGCCGGGCCACGGGCAACGCATCGACCGCCATTGAGACATCCGCAGCGACGGTCCCACCGGCATCCGATACGCTCCAGACCCGCTGGAAAATTCACGACATGAGTTCAAAGGGCATCGGCCTGATCGTGGATCGCGCGACCGGCGATCGCATTAGCGTCGGACAGTTGCTGGCGGTAAAGCCGGATGGGTTCGCGTACTTCATGCTCGGCGTGATCGTACGTAAACTGACCCAGCGCACCCAGGACACGCAGGGTGACACGCTGTTGGGCGTTGAAATGCTTTCCTATCGCCCATTGCCGATGACCCTTTATCGCTATACCAATGCCCGCGATGCCATGCCCGACCCTGGCAATCCGCCCGTTCCGGCGATTTACCTGCCGGGGCGCGACCAGGATGGAAAATCCGATGCCCTGGTGCTGCCAAGCGGTGATTTCGGCTTGAAAAACGTATTCAGCCTTCCCACCAAAACCAATAATTTTCGGGTTCGTATCAATCGCGTATTGCGCAAGGGTGGCGATTGGGTCGGATTGCGGTTTGAGGTGATTGGCAAGAAGTAGCCAATCTCCACTTCACATCTTTCCCGTTTTATCCGGCGAGCGTTTTGCGTTGGCGCGACGCGCATCTTTCGGGTCGGCTTGCAGTGCACGATAGAACTCGACGCGATCGCCGTCACGCAGCCAATGATCGCGGGCACGTACCTTGCCCCATACGCCGACAGCCACCGCGTTCGCCGCAATCGTCGCGATCCCGGGCACCGATTGACATGCGGCATCAATGGCCATCTGCACGTTCGCGGGTTCCGGCAATTCCACGGCAATTTCGCCTTGCGATTCAGGCTCCGCCCAAGCTACACGCACCCGCAAGACGCTCACACCGGGTCGCCGTACAGCGCTTCCGCCCGCGTCACGAAACGTTCGATCATAGTGTTGGCGATCATGCCGAACACGGGACCGACCGCTTTCTCCAGCAACGTACTGGAAAATCCGTAATCGAGCGTCAGCGACACCTTGCACGCCGAATCCGACAACGCCTGAAATCGCCATTTACCTTCGAGTTCGCTGAATGGCCCTTCACGCAGATTCATTTGAATCTCGACATTTTCGATTTTGGTGTTTTCGGTCGTGAAGGACTGCCGGATCCCGCGATAGTCGATATGGATGGTCGCCAGCGTTCGCGTCTGATCGCGCACGGGCGTCTCGGCGCCGCCGCACCATGGCAGGAATTCCGGATAGCGCTCGCAATCGTCCACCAATTCGTACATCTTGGCGGCGGAATAGGGAACAAGGGCAGATTTTTCGACGTGGGCCATGGCAATCAGATTCTATCCGACCGGGGCGCAAGCATCCCATGGGATAATTCCGGCTTATGAGCATTGTCGACAACAAAAAAGCCTTTTTCGATTACTTCATCGAAGAGCGCTACGAAGCGGGCGTCGTACTCCATGGCTGGGAAGTGAGCCATCCGCGCCGGCCGCGCGCAGATCAGGAAGGTTACGTGATCCTCAAACAGGTGAACTGTCTGATCGGCGCGCATATCTCCGCCCTGCCGGAGGCGTCCACCCACGTCATCCCCGACCCGGTGCGCACCCGCAAACTGCTGCTGAAGGCGGATGAAACCAAAGCTCGTCGGCAAGATCGAACAGCGCGGCTACGCTGGTCCCGCTAATCTTCACTACAAGGGCGGGTTCGTCAAACTCGAAATCGGCCTCGCCAAAGGCAAGAAGCAGCACGACAAGCGCGATGTGGAGAAGGAAAAGGACTGGAAGCGCGAGCAGGAGCAACTGATGAAGAAGCGGGTCGGGTAATTCTTCGTTTTGCGGGATAAAATGACGCAGAACGCCATTTGGCGGGGGCTTTCAGGCATTTTTCGGCTTGGAGGGCGCGCCAGCGCTTGAGGTTCATGCTGGGACTTCTAATAACTCCCCGTCCGTGCTGAGGTATCGAAGCACACCAATGTAAGGCATTGGATTCATTTGCGTCCGGAATGCCCTTCGATACGCGCAGCGTACCCTGTCCTGAGGGACTCGAAGGATCAGGGCGAACGGAAATGAGGTTGATAGAAGTACCCTTCTGGATGATTCGGCTGTGCCTGGTCGAGGTGAAGTACATTCCTCATTCCCATCAGCCACCCCAGAATAGAAAGAAGCCACCGCGAGGGTGGCTTTTTTCTATTCTGGGGTGGCTGATGGGGTTCGAACCCACGACAACTGGAATCACAATCCAGGACTCTACCGCTGAGCCACGCTTTCACCATTGACTTGTGTGTCACACAGACGGAATTCGGTGGGACGTAAAACGGAAACGGATTATACCAAACCCGCACTGTGCGGGCTTGATCTATTTTCTGCGGGCTTGCATCGCGCAAACATGTCGGCGTGATCCTCACAAGCCGGGCATCGCATAGTAAGATTTGACCTTGTGGGGTGGATTGCGGATGTTGCGTCACTTGTGCCACCGTTTCCCCTCATCCCCACCCTTCTCCCGGGGGAGAAGGACTTTATAGGGCCACACCAAATATGAACCTCATTCCCACCATCCTCTGCGGCGGCGCCGGATCGCGCCTCTGGCCGGTTTCACGCGAGACTCATCCGAAGCCGTTTATTCGGCTGGCCGATGGCCAAAGTCTGCTGCAGAAGGCATTCCTGCGCGGCGCGACGCTGGCGAACGTGACCGAGGTGATCACAGTGACCAACCGGGAATTGTTCTTTAAGACCGAGGACGAGTATCGCGAAGTCAACAAAGCGAAGATGCCGACGTCGTACATTCTCGAACCGTTTGGCCGCAACACGGCGCCAGCCATCGCGGTGGCCACCCTCCACGTCGCCAAGACCCATGGCGAGGATGCAATCCTGCTGGTATTGCCGGCGGACCACCTGATCGCCGATCTGCCTGCCTTTGCCGCCGCCGTAGCCGCGGCGGTGAAGCTTGCGCAGGCCGGTAGCCTGGTGACCTTTGGCATCAAGCCCAACATCCCTGAGACCGCGTATGGGTACATCCAGGCGGACGGCAATCGCGTCGTGCGGTTCGTTGAAAAGCCATCGCTGGAGATCGCGAAATCCTACGTCGAATCCGGCGACTATCTGTGGAATTCCGGCATGTTCTGCTTCAGCGCAGGCGCGATGCTACGAGGAGATGAACGCTATTGCCTTCGGGAGGTGCTGACGGCCACACAAGCGTGCATCGCGCTCTCACGCATAGCAGAAGGCGCCGCGCAAGGCGTGGAATTTGCGCAAATGGAGCTGGATACCGACACCTTCGCGAAGGTGCCGGATATTTCGATCGACTATGCCGTCATGGAGAAATCAAAAGACGTGGCGGTGGTGCCCTGCCAGATTGGCTGGAGCGATATCGGCTCCTGGGATGCCGTGGGTGAGCTATCCGCGCCCGACGCCAATGGCAACCGCATCCTGGGCGATGCCATGCTGCACGATTCGACGAATAACTACATTCAAAGTGGCGCGCGCATGGTGGGCGCGGTCGGTGTCGATAACCTGATCATCATCGATACGCCCGACGCACTGCTGGTGGCGGACCGCAGCCGCGCGCAGGACGTGAAACACATCTACGCCGCACTCAAGGCCAAGGGGCACGAAAGCTACAAGCTGCACCGCACCGTGTATCGCCCGTGGGGAACTTACACGGTGCTTGAAGAAGGCGTCGGTTTCAAGATCAAGCGCATCGAGGTCAAACCCGGCGCGTCGCTATCGCTGCAGATGCATCACCACCGCAACGAACACTGGATCGTGGTGCATGGCATGGCCAAGATCGTCAACGACATCAAGGACAAGCTGCTCAACACCAACGAATCCACGTTCATCCCGGCCGGCCACAAACACCGGCTCGAAAACCCCGGACTGATTGACCTGGTGATGATTGAAGTGCAAAGCGGCGAATACCTGGGTGAAGATGACATCGTTCGGTTCGATGATATTTATGGGCGCGTGCAAGCGGCGAAGTAAACGGTCGCGCGCACGCAACAAAGCGATGCCGAATGGACCTATGATTGCTGAACACTTGGCGTAGAATCCAGCCATGGAGCCAAAAATGACCCACCAATTTGATGTCGTGGTTGAGCGAGATTCAGCAGGCTATTTCGTTGCCTCTGTTCCCGCATTGCCGGGCTGTCATTCGCAGGCGAAATCTCTTGATGAGCTCATGTCGCGCATCCGCGAAGCCATCGAACTTTGCCTGGAAGTACAAGAGCAATCATTCGAAAGTCTTGATTTTGTGGGCGTTCAGCGCGTAACTGTCGCGGCATGACCACTTTTCCCGCTGTTACAGGCAAAGGGCTGCTCTCTGCCTTGGCCAAAGCCGGTTTCATTGTCGTGCGCGTGAAGGGTAGTCATCATTTCCTTCGCAATGCAAATGGACGGACCACGGTCGTTCCTTTCCACGCTGGCGAAACAATTGGCCCCGGTCTGCTATCGAAAATTCTTCGTGATTGCGAATTGAGTCGTGAAGATACGCTCAGGTTATTGTGAGCGTGTCAGCCACCCATTGCCATTGCACCCTACCCCTAAAGAATGGCTGATTAAGTAAAATCAGCATGTGGTTCGACAAGCTCACCACGAACGGGCTATTGTGCTTTCCAATATTTGTGACAGCCAGTATTCACGTTCGCCCTGAGGTATCGAAGGGTGATAAGGCTTCGATAACTCAGCCCGAACGGTGAATTGATTTATGGAAATCTCAATAGACGGATTTCCGTTTGTCATGCACCCTACATGCACCCTGCATGCGCTTCGCACCTCAAGGTAGCGGCATGCTACCCTCAACCACGACACACATGAACCCCACTTCCACCATCGGACAACGGCATTGAACGCAACCCCCAAACATTCCCGGCCCACAAATCGCCGCGCAAGCGATTCAACGTGATCCTGTTCCTGACGGTCATCCTGCCGACGACGCTCGCGATCATCTATTACGGCCTCGTCGCGTCTGACGTGTACATCTCCGAATCGCGTTTCGTGGTGCGCAGCCGCAGCGTTCCGCGCAGAGCGGTTTGGGCGCTCTGCTGCAAGGCACCGGATTTGCACGTTCGCAGGACGACACCTATTCGGTTCACGATTTCGTGCTCTCGCGCGATGCGCTGAAGGAACTGGACGATCAACTCGCGATACGGAAGGCTTACTCCAGCAAGGACGCGGACATCATCAATCGCTTTCCGGGGTTGGATTGGGACGACAGCTTTGAAGCATTCCACCGCTACTATCGCAGCCGCGTCACAATCGACTACGACACCGTCTCGTCGATTACCATCCTGAAAGTACGCGCGTTCACGGCCGAGGACTCGAAAAAAATCAACGACCTGTTGCTGAAGATGGGCGAACGGCTGGTGAACAACCTGAACGACCGCAGCCGGCAGGACCTCATCAAGACCGCCGAGCAGGAAGTGGGCGTGGCCGAAGAAAAAGTAAAGAAGGCTGCGGTCGCGCTCGCCGGCTATCGATCCAATACGCAAACCGTCTTTGACCCCGACCGGCAATCCGCGCTGCAACTGCAGGGCGTGTCGAAACTGCAAGGAAGAACTGTCTACCACGGCAGGCCCAACTCGCGCAGATTCAGCGGGTCTCGCCGAACAATCCGCAAGTCGCCTCGCTGAAAAACCGCGTCGATAAATTGCGCAAGGCCATCGCCAACGAAACCGCGAAGGTCGCCGGCGGCGCATGGCTCGTTGACCTCAAAATCCGCGGCCTTTGAACGCCTGGCGCTCGACAAAATTTTCGCCGAAAAACAGCTTGGCGCCGCCTTGGCATCTCTGGAATCTGCGCGAAGCGAGGCGCTACGCAAACAGCTTTATCTGGAACGGCTGGTGCAACCCAATTTGCCGGACAAGGCCGTCGAGCCGCGGCGGATACGATCGGTGTTGATGGTTTTTGTGCTAGGGCTGGTCGCGTGGGGCGTGATCAGCCTGCTGGTGGCCAGCATCAAAGAACACACGGACTAGCCGGGCATCAAAGATGAATGGTGACGTTTCAATATTGCGTTCGCTGACGATCCAGAGCAGGACATTGCACGCGCTGATGATGCGTGAAGTCATTACGCGTTTCGGCCGCGACAATCTCGGTGCGTTGTGGTTGATCGCGGAGCCAATGTTGTTTACTCTTGGCGTTGCGACGCTTGGACTGCTATGGGCATGAACCACGGTTCAAGCATGCCGATCGTCGCCTTCGCCGTGACCGGCTATTCGTCCGTGCTGCTTTGGCGCAACTGTGCGAACCGCTCCGTCATGGCGATTAAAGCAAATCTGCCATTGCTGTTTCACCGCAACGTCAAAGTAATTGATGTTTTTCTGACGCGAAGTGTCCTTGAAATTGCCGGCGCCACCGGTTCCTTTGCCATATTGGCTGCGTTTTTCACCTCAATCGGATGGATGGCGGCGCCGGTTGATATGCTGCAAGTCATCTTCGGATGGTTCATGTTGGCGTGGTTTGGAACAGTGATGGCCTTGGTCATTGGCGCGGGGACTGCATACAGCGATATAGTCGAAAAACTATGGGGCCCAGCCTCGTATTTGCTCTTTCCCCTTTCGGGCGCCGTTTTTATGGTGGATTGGCTTGCGCCGGCGTTTCAGAAAATTGTTTTGCTGCTGCCAATGGTGCACGGAGTGGAAATGCTGCGCGAAGGCTATTTTGGCAACGCAGTAAAGGCACACTATGATGCGGGCTACATGGCGATCTGCTGCCTCATGCTCTCGCTGGCCGGACTCTATCTTGTACGTGACGCCGGCGAAAAGGTCGAAGGGCGATGATCTCGGTTGAAAACATCAGCAAGACTTACTCCACGCGATTTGGCCCGCGGACGATTCTCGACAACGTAAGTTTTCGTCTGGAACGCGGCAGGAACATCGGCATCCTTGGGTTAAACGGTGCCGGCAAATCTACACTTATCCGTCTCATCAGTGGCGCGGAGAAGCCGACGTCCGGTCATATTCAACGCGGCATGAGCGTCTCCTGGCCGCTCGCGTTCGGCGGCGCATTTCAGCTTCTGACAGGCCTGGACAACCTGAAGTTCGTTTGCCGAATTTATGGCGTCGACTACAAGCCGCTCATTCCGTTCGTGGAGGACTTCACCGAGCTCGGCGTATATTTTCGCGAGCCGGTCATGCACTATTCAACCGGCATGCTGACCAGGCTGGCATTTGCGCTCTCGATGGCAATCGAATTCGATTGTTTCCTGATCGATGAGGCAATGGTGGTCGGCGACGTGCGCTTTCACGAAAAATGCCACATCGAAATGTTCCAAAAGCGCAAAGACCGGGCATTCATTCTCGTGACGCATGATGCCAATGTGATCAAGCTCTATTGCGAGCGGGCCAGCGTATTGCACGAAGGAAAGCTCTATCCATTTGATACCGTCGATGAGGCCTACGATTTTTATAACAATCGGCTCAAGAATCTCCTCCCGGCTTAATGTCGGATCGGCAATCATTCCGGCCAGCACGATTGCGCGGCTGAGCCACGGTGCATGATGAAGATTTTGCTCGAAATGCGGCCTGCGCTCGACGGCCATGCGGGTATCCCGCGAAGCGACGCCTGCTATTCCGCGGCCTGCGCCTGATCGAGGGCTGGAGGTTGAAGGGCTCATCCAGAGCAGCGGCCAGTACTGGCTGAAGGCCTGCCGGCATCATCGGAAATGAGCGTCGCAATGCCCGCTCTGGCGCACCTAACTTCGATATCACGGGGTCTTATTTCGATGAAGCGAATTGTCCAATGCATATGCTGGCGGTTCTGGATGGCGATACGCCAATTGGCCGGCGGCCGCGAAGGAGCTTTACGGTTCGACGCGACACACTTTCAGGACTTCATCTGGCGAAGCCTGTTTGCCCGCACGCTGCACGCCGAGGATTTCGATAGCGTGACGGGCGCCCATTTTCGCATTGCGCGCGTGCCTTGGACTGCGATGCACCGATGCGCGTTGGTTACCCGCAAACTGGGCTACGCGGTCTCTCGACTCGATACAACCGACTTCGATGTGATGGTCTCGAGACGCCCTATCCGGGCACGGTTTCATCACGCACCAGGCTGGTGGTCCGATACCACGATGCAATCCCGGTGCTGATGCCGCATACGATAACCGACAAAGACTTTCACCAGGCATCCCACTACCATGCCTTGAGAAAAAACGTGACTATGGCGCCTTTTTCGCGTGCGTTTCAGAATCCACGCGCAGTGACCTGCTCTCGCTTTTCCCGAGGTGGCCCCGCGAACCTCGTCACAATTCACAATATGGTTTCTCCCCCACTACCACCCGGAAGATTCTTCGCCGACGCGTGCCGGAAATCATCCAGACTCGCCTGAATGACGGTATCAAATTTGCCAGCAATGAAATCAACTGCGGCGAAGGGCCGGCTGACGACACAGGAGGGAGAACCGTTTCAAGACTATCTGCTTAGTGTCTCCACGATCGAACCGCGCAAGAATCATGTAACCCTGCTGGCCGCGTGGGAAAACATGCGCGCCGAGAAATATCCCCATCTCAAACTGGTGATCGTCGGCATGCTGGGCTGGGATCATGAGGCATCGTGAAAAAGTTCCGCCCCTGGATGGAGCGCGGGCAGCTTTTTGTGCTGGAGGACGTGCCCTCCCCTGAGCTGCGCGTGCTATACAAGCACGCCCGGCGACGATTTGCCCTAGCTTTGGCGAGGGGTTTGATTTCTCCGGCGTTGAGGCAATGCGGTGCGGTGGCGCAGTGGTCGCCTCAGACATCCCGGTTCACCGGGAGGTTTATGCGGACGCCGCTGAATATGTTAGCCCGGATTCGACTGCCGAACTAGTTACTGCAATCGACGAAGTTATCGGTCAGTCGAACTTACAGCGACGAGATGAACTGGTGGCCAAGGGTGCTGACGTCTCCGCACAGTATTTGCCCGAAAGAATTCTGCCTAAATGGAACGATTTTCTTCGGGTGAACTTAACGGCCTAAACCTGCAAAGGAAGCGGGAAATGAAATGAATACGGATTCTGCATGGGAAGCGTGGGGGCAACAAGATCCCTACTACGGTGTCATCACTGATCCAAAGTTCCGGAAATCGACGTTGACGGCGGAAGCGAAAAGAGAGTTCTTCGACTCCGGGCACGCGCATGCAGGGTATGTGATGCAGATGATCAGGCAACACATCGATCCCAATTTTAAGCCACAACTTGTACTGGATTTTGGTTGCGGCGTTGGGCGGCTCATCGTACCTTTCGCAAAGCTGGCCGCAGAGGTTGTCGGATTGGACGTTTCAAGCGCCATGCTATTGGAAGCGAAGAAGAACTGCGATGAGCAAGGAATTGATAACGTGCAATTGCTTGTAGCAGATGACGAGCTTTTGCTGCTGGGGAGGCAATTTGACCTGATTCATTCGTATATTGTGTTCCAAACATTCCGCCCGAACGGGGACGAGCGATTTTTGGCAAGTTGCTGTGCCACATCCCGTGGGCGGTGTAGGAGCAATTCACTTCTCCTATTCCAAAAGTCATTATGAAGAAACGCATGGTTTAGCGCCGCAACCGGCACTACCTACAAAATCATCTACTGCTCAAAAAATACTTGTTCCGAATCCACACCCGCCGAACGCGGATCCGGAAATGCAGATGAACACATATCACATGAATGAAATGCTTTTCCTGATGCAGAAAGCGGGAGTGCGCCGTTTTCACGTCGAATTCACTGATCATGGCGGAGAACTCGGCGTAATCGTGTTCTTTCAAAAATCGCAGTAGGTATCTGGCTCTAATCCTTGATACGCCCAAGACACGTTGTTCGCTATTCAAGAAACACATTGACTGCCAGCGTATGGCAGCGTCAGCCTGATCGTCGAATCTTTCGCGCCTACCTGAACTGCTACCGCCTGCATACAACCACTGACGGTCGAATGCTTGCTGGGGCTTACTTCGATACACAAGTTGCTTCTGGCTTAACCATGGCAGCAATCCACTCTAACGAATCGGGCATTCTAGATAGAAATAGTACGCCACACTTTTATGAATTCGGCAGTGGGAAGAAATGCTCTATCGTGTACTGACTTGGGGAGGTCTGTTTCGTGTTTAAAATAAACGTAACACAGCAATTCGTAAATTCGAAATACAAATCCATCTCATTAGTGGTGGTGAACAATTGTTGATTTCAACGTCGGACGCTGCCACGGTTTTCATTTAAAACGAGGCCACCCTATTTTGGCATAGGGGACTATGCCGCTGTGGATAAGTCGTTGGTCTGAATTGAAGCTGCTCCTTTCGCTTTGGTGTTGGCCTTGCGTTTTGATCCTGCCGCATCGAGCTCTGGACTGAAACCGCCAGGACTCGTTGCCGGTTTCGACGATATGGCAATGGTGAGTGAGTCGGTCGAGCAGTGCCGTCGTCATCTTGGCATCGACGAACACGCTGCTCCACTCGCCGAAAGTCAGATTGGTCGTAATCATCACGCTGGTGCGTTCATAGAGTTTCGACAACAGGTGGAACAATAGTGCGCCACCCGCTTGGCTAAACGGCAGGTAGCCCACTTCGTCCAGGATCACCAGATCAACGTGCATGAGCCGGTTGGCAATCTGGCCGGCACGCCCTGTCGCTTTCTCCAGCTCCAGCGCATTGACCAGTTCCACGGTGGAGAAGAACCGCACCCGCTTGGCATGCGTGCGCAGCCTCGACACCGATGGCCGTCGCCGAGTGGGTCTTGCCCGTGCCCGGGCCACCGATCAGCACCACGTTCTGGGCCGCTTCAATAAACGTGAAGCTTGGTGCAGTTCACGCACCAGCACCTCATCGACATGCGAAGCGGCGAAGTCGAAACCTGCCAGGTCCCGATGCATCGGAAACCGGGCCGCGCCCATCTGATAAGCCATCGAGCGCACCATCCGCTCCGCCGTCTCGGCATCGACCAGTTGCTTCATGAACAGGTCCGGTTTGAATTCGGTGTGGCGTGACTTCGCCACCAGTTCTGGATAGCAGGAGGCCATGCCATTGAGCTTCAGTTGCTTCAGTTCGGCGATGATCTCAGCGGACATGCGCGCCTCCATTCATCATCAGCGACGCCAATACCGGGCTTGCGAGCAATACCGATTGAATCGCCGGGGTCAGGCGCAATTGGTCATAGCGATCGACATCAGCCTTGGTTCTTCGGTGAGCGTCAGTGCCGTTTCCACCATTGGTGGCCTGGGCTGCGCCTGGTCCTTCAATTGCGCCAGGAGGTACAGCACATGCTCGGCACTGGGCTTGCCGACAGCCAGCGCTGCCTCGGTGGCGGCAAGGATGGAATCCAGGCCATGCACGGGAACGGCGGCGAGCACCTGTGCCATCACCCGGTCACCGCCCGGCCGATGGATCAACTGGTGTTGCAGCAGGCGCAGCGGTTCCGGCATGGCATTGAAGGGCGCGCCGTTACGGAGCGCCCCCGGCTTCTGGACGACCAGATCGATGTAATGGCGCCAGTCATAGAATGTCTGGTCACGTTCAAACGAGCGGACGTGGCTGGCCACCTTCACGTCATCGACGACGATGTCGATGGTGGCTGGATAGACCCGCACACTGACGATGCGGTGCGCATGTTCGGTTGGCACGCTGTAGCGGTTGCGCTCCAGATGAATCAACCCAGTCGACGATACGCGTGCGGGATGCTCGACGTAACCATCGAAAGGCTTTGGGCAGGGCATTAGCTTGGGCAACTCGTCCTGCAGCAGTTCGGTCACCGTCATTTCCGGCCACTCCGGATGCTTCGTCTCCGTCCGCACCATCCGGCATTGTTTGCCGAGCCATTCGTTGAGCGACTCAAGATCCGTCCAGCGGGTTTCCATCGCCTCGCGCCAGATTTGCCGTCGGCGATCCAGGACGTTCTTCTCCACGATCCCTTTCTCCCAGCCCGAAGCGACATTGCAGAACTCGGGTTCGAACAGGTAATGGGAGGCCATGGCCTCGAAGCGTGCGTTGATGGTCCGGGCCTTGCCGCGACCGACCTTATCCACCGCCGTCTTCATGTTGTCGTAGATGCCACGCGTGGGGATGCCGCCAAGGGCGGCGAAGGCGCGGGCATGGGCGTCGAACAGCATCTCGTGGGTCTGGGTGGGATAGGCGGTGAGCCAGAAAGCACGGCTCGCACAGAGCTTGGTGTGGGCCAGATCCAGCCGTCGACGCAGGCCACCAACAAAGGCGTACTCGGTGCTCCAGTCGAACTGGAAGGCTTCGCCCAATTGAAACTTGAGCGGCACAAAGGCGCGGCCACTGCCCTGCGATGACAGCTCCTGTCGAAACCGACGAACGTAGGCGGCGACACGGCCATAGCCGCCGCGATAACCCATCGCCGTGAGCTCCTGGTACATTGAGTGCGCCGTCCGCCGGTCGCGCTTGCCGCGATGTTGATTGCTCTTCAGCCAGCCAGACAACGTTTCGGCATAGGCATCGAGCTTGGTCTCCACGCGACGGCCCGGGTACTTCGGCTCCAGTACATCAGGACGCTGATCCAACCACCGATCAATGGTGCTGCGGCAAGACCTGTTCTTCTCGCGATCTCTCGCTTGGGCAGGCGCTCCCGATAAAACATCCGCCTGACTTTGGCTAACATGGCCACTGTAATCACTCCTCAGTTCTCCCCGCCTAAAAAATAAGCAGGGTAGTTGATTCATGTGGCCTCGTTTTGCGTGAAAAAACCCTTCAGAATTGGTAGCGATTTACGCGGAAATCAACACTTACAACGCTGTTGCAGGCAATTTGATTGTATGACACCAGACAAATGCTAATCGACTACATTGATACTAGGCATGCTGGGACGTTGGCTATGGCGAGAGATCTCATCCTGCACGGTGCCTACGATTCCGTGGTGGATCAAGTAATCTGCAGTAAGATAAAGAAACTATTTTCGTGTCCGAACGGCCACGCCTCCGACAGCGATAAGGAAACGCTTTTGAGCTGGCTGGAAACTGAATATCAAGCATATCGGCTGGTCGCGTATCCTGTAAGTTCGCCACTTGCGAGACAGGAAATTGGGAGGGCGATAGCTAAGGTTGCTTCCGGAAATTAGTTGTCATTGCTTGGAGATATGGTCCCGCAGAAGGGTATTCGGGGACAGACCACAGACAATTCTGATGAGCCGCGAAAGCATGCGGTCTTTCGCTCTAGTAACCAGGATTGGGTTGAATTTATTTCCTAACGCACCGCACCGCAGATCGCCATTTGGCGCGCCTTCCCGGCACTAAATGCCGGAAAAGACGCGCCAGTGCTAGGGTTTTGCAACTTGATCGCGACGCTCAGCTCGCTTTCTTCACAAAATCCCGCAAGTGTTTTGCCTGCATTTTCAGCGACGGAATGTGCACATACATCATGTGGCCAGCTTCGTAATAGTGCCGGGTGATATTTCCACTGAGGCTCTTGTCGAGCGCCATGTGGTTGAGCACGTAATCGCTGGCGAAATGCGGTGTCGCGAGATCGAAGTAACCTGACGCCACGTACACTTTCATGTGCGGATTGCTGCAGATCGCCTTGCGCAGGCTTTCCGCGACATTGAGATGCTGGTCTTTCGAGCCGAAGTCCCAGGTCATGTATAGCTTGGAAATCATCGTATAGGGTGTGTCGATTTCGAACTTGAGTTCGCGGCGCAGATAATCATTGATGCAAGCCGCGTATGCGCCATCGAGATTGGTGTGCGCGGGATCAAATTCAAAATTTTCGCCCGCGGCATCGCGATCAATTCCCTTGAAGCGGCTGTCGAGGCGCCCCACCGTGCGATGTTCGTCGCGGCATAGTTCCTTGCAGAAGCGATGGATCTGCACGCGCAGATTGGTGGAGGCGACATATTCCGGCGTGAGCCCGGTGTATTGCGAGATTTTGGCAATGATCGCATCGCGCGCCTTGGGCGCAAGTTTGTCGCCCAGGAACAGAGCGGCGTTGTATTCGCCCTCGGCAAATGCTTCGACTTCATCGAGCAGGGCGCGCAGCGATTTTGCCTGCAGGCGCTTGTCGAGCTTTTTGTGAAACCATGCGGTCGCGGCATAGGTCGGTAAAAACAGGACATGCGCCAGATCGTGACCGTTGATGAACCGAAAGGTGCTGAAATCCAGCGCGGTGGAAAACAGCATCAGTCCATTCAGGTACATCCCGTACTTTTCCTGCAGCAACGAGGAAAGTCCGGCCGCGCGCGTGGTGCCGTACGATTCGCCGGCAATGAATTTGGGTGAGGCCCAGCGCTCGTTGCGTGACGTGTACAGGCGAATGAATTCGCCGACGCTGTCCAAGTCGCGTTGATAGGTGTGGAATTCCTTGAGTTTTTCTCCCTCAAGCATGCGACTGTAGCCGGTGCCGACCGGGTCGATGAAGACGAGGTCGGTTTCGCTTAGCAGAGAGTATTCATTGTCCACCAGTTGATAGGGCGGCGGTGGGGCGTTGCCTTCGCTGTCGAGCTTGACGCGCTTGGGGCCAAGAACGCCCAAATGCAGCCACACGCTCGAGGACCCGGGGCCGCCGTTAAAGGAAAACGTCAGCGGGCGTTTGGCCCGGTCTTTTACCCCATCGCGGGTATAGGCGATGAAAAAGACCGTGGCGCGTGGTTTGTCTGCCTCGCGATTACCGTCCTTTTCGCTATCTTCCTTCAACACGACAGTGCCGCACATTACGGTGTAAGCGATGTTTTCGCCGTTGATGCGAATCTTGTGTTTGCTGGTGACGGTACGATCGGTCGGAATGACGACAGGTTTGGAAGCCGGTAATTCTTGTTCTTGTTTGTCGAGAGCCATGTTTGGGGTCGGAGTAGGTTACAGAACCGCCATTATCACGCAAACCTCGCTTCCGGTTTCTTGATCTGATCCGCCAGGCGGCTGGCGTTTCGCGCCACCGTGCCGTAGATCGTGAGCTGGGGATTCGCACCGATGGACGTCGGGAACACGGAACCATCAAAGACCCACAAGTTTTCCAGTTGATGGTGGCGGCCGTCACCGCGCGTAACTGACACGCGCGCATCGTTGCCCATCGTGCAACCGCCCATCACATGTGCGCTCGCCACCCGCGTGCGCAGCGCCGCCATCGGCAGTGATTCGATCGCAAGCTTGGCGTCGGCCCAGCTTCGATACGGCTTGGCATCTTCGTGCATCGGCATGACGATTTTCGCGCCGGCGGCAAACTGGATTTCCGCCATTACTGAAAGCGCGTGCCGGATGCCATCCCACACGTAGCCGCTGATGACATAATCGAGGATCGGGCTGCCGTCATTGCGAATCGATACCTGTCCGCCCTTGCTTTGGGGATGAAATCCATCGCGCATGAGCGCGATGGCCACATGCATGTTCTCTATTCGTTTCATCCAGGTTGCGTGTTCATCGCCAAAGCCGGGCAGGGTGATTCCCGCCAGCACCGGATGAAGCGGCGGTGCCTCCAGCTTGAATCCCATCGGGCCGCTGTGGGGCAGGCTATCGACGAAATGGTCGGAATAAATGCTTTGCGGCGCACCGGAATAAGCCTCGACTTTCCGGTCCATGATCGCCGCGCAGATTGGCGACGGATGCAGGAAAGTGCGTTTGCCGAGAGTGTGATGCGGATCAGGAAATTGCGAGCGCAGCATCAGCGCGGGATTGTTGATTGCGCCACCGGCGAGGATGAAATGCCGGGCATGGACGCGAATCTTCCATGGGCCGGCTGCCGTATTCACGCCAACCGCGTCAGCGCTCATGCCGCTCGCGATCAGGCTGGTGACGCGCCCGTAGCGATGTGAAAGCTTTTCAACCCGCGTCGAATGAATAAGCGACAAGCCCCGGTCCAGCGAATCCGGAATCGTCGTGACCAGCATCGATTGCTTGGCGTTGGTCGGGCAACCCATGCCGCAATAGCCGAGGTTCCAGCAGCCTTTCACATTGCGTCGAATGGCAGCGGCGGGAATACCGAGTTTTTCACAGCCGCGGCGCAGGATGTCATTGTTCTCATTCGGCGGCACCGGCCAGGGCGAAATTGACAGGCGCGCTTCCATTTTTTCAAACCAGGGCGCCATTTTGGCAACCGTATAGTCGTCAAGCCCCCAAACCTTTTCCCAATGCTGAAGCGTAGCCGGTGGCGTGCGAAAACTTGATGTCCAATTCACGGTCGTGGACCCACCGACGCTACGGCCTTGCAGGATGGTGATGCTTTTATCCTTGGTCTGGCGGCCCGCCGATTCCTGATAAAGCTGCGGATAGGCATCGCGTTCGCGCATGCGGAAATCCGACGAACTTTTGAATGGCCCTTCTTCGATCATGACCACGTTGAGGCCCGCAAGCGTCAGGGCCTCGGCCGCCGTGCCGCCACCGGCGCCCGAACCGACAATCACCACATCGCATTCAATGTTGTAGTCGCGGGTGATACGCGTGCCGTCAATCACTTTCCAGCCCCGCGAACGGTCGGCAAGTGCCAGCGAGATGGGATCCTGGACGACGGAGGCGCTCATTGCAACCCCAACTCCTGCGCATGGGGTGGACCACCGTAGCCGATTTTTCCCCAAGACAATGGATTGCCGTACCAGCAGGCGAGCATCACCCGCGCCAATGCCTGGTAGCCCTGCTGCAACAGGGCAAACCGGCTCTGCCGCCAGCCATTCAGGAATGCGCTGACTTCGGCTTCGCTGGCCTCATTCCAGGGCTTTGACACACCGGCGATGAAACGCCGTGTCGGGCTGAAAGTGAGCAGGCTCAGCAGTTCCTCGACTTCCTTTTGGATGGCTGGAGAGAGACCGGCGACGGTGCGATCGAACGCTTCCACGACTTCATTGATCGCGACTTGCCGGCTGGCGGGATCATCCGGCAACGCGCCCTTGAGCACGGCGGGCGCCAGTGCGGCAATGCATGCGGCATCGCGGTTGGCAAGTTTTTTCAGGTCCAGAGACCCGGGGCCGTCAGCCTGTGCAAATACATCACGATCCAGGCTGCGCGTCACCATCAGCAGGCACACGCTTGTCATACCGACTTTGAGGAACGACCGACGATTCATCGCGATTACTTCTTGGTGTACTTCGTTTGCTGGGTGTCTTAACGCAACAGAAACTTGATCAACGTATCAAAACGCTTTCCGTACGGGGGTTTGAACAGTCCGAGGCCATTCACCGGCGACTGGTGAAAAATCGGTTTCATTTTGGAAAACGTTTCAAAGCCGCATTTGCCGTGATAAGCCCCCATGCCGGAAGGCCCGACTCCGCCAAACGGCAGATTGTCCTGCGAAATATGCAGGAGCGTATCGTTGATGGTCACGCCGCCGGCGATGGTTTCATTGAGCACTTGCTGAATGTGGTCATCGAAATTACCGAAGTAGTAAAGCGCCAGTGGCCGTGGCCGCGCATTCACGTAGCGAATGGCTTCATCGAGGTTGTCGTAAGGCACCAGCGGCAGAATCGGGCCGAAAATTTCATCCTGCATCAACCGCATCTCATCCGTGACATTCGCCACCAGTGTCGGTGCCATCTTGCCGGTGCCGTCGAGAGACTCGCTGGCCGGCATGATCGGCAGCACCGATGCGCCGCGTGCGGCGGCATCATCGAGGTACGACTGCAGGCGCCCGAAATGGCGGGCGTTGACAATGCTGGTGTAGTCCCTGTTGCGCGCCAGCGTCGGATAGAGCGACGCAACCACGCGTTGCGCGGCGGTGGCAAACGCCTGTTCGCGGGCACGGGGCAGCAGCACGTAGTCCGGCGCAATACAGGTTTGTCCGGCGTTAAGGCACTTGCCGAACATGATCTTTGCAGCCGCTTCATCGATATTGCATTCCGGTCCGATGATGGCCGGCGATTTGCCACCCAGTTCAAGTGTAACCGGCGTCAGATTCTCCGCTGCCGCGCGCATGACCTGTTTGCCAACCGAGGTGGAACCGGTGAACAGCAGGTGATCGAATGGCAGGCTTGCGAATTCCCGCGCGACCTCAACACCACCAATGATCACCGTCACCTGATCAGTCGAAAAGTACTGCGCGATCAGCGTCGCGAACAGTTCGCTGGTGTTGGGCGTAAGTTCGCTCATCTTGATCAACACCCGATTCCCCGCGGCGAGCGCGGCAGCCAGTGGCGCGACCGCCAGCAGGATCGGATAATTCCACGGCACGATGATGCCAGCCACCCCGAGCGGCTGCGGACGAATCTCATTGCGCGCCGGCAGGAACCACATCGACGCCCACGACCGCCTCGGTTTCATCCACGATTTCAGGTGCTTCATCGCATCGCGCACCGCCGCCAACGCGGGAAACATTTCCAGCAGACGGGTTTCGTGCGCAGAGCGATTGCCGAAATCGCTGCTGATCGCGGCTTCTATTGCGCCTGCATTCGTGGACAACAACTGTTCCAGCTTTGATAGCGCATCGCGGCGTGCAGACGCATCAGGCATCCGGTCGCGCTCACAGGCTTTGCGCGCAGCCGCAAAACTAACCTGCAGCGCCGCCGAATCGTTACGGATTGATTGATTCAGATCCATATTGCGAAAAATCTCCACAGATGACATCAAGAATACCAGTGCCGGCAGAGTCTGCGAGAACTCGATTAGATTGTTTGCTCTAACATTCTCGGGTGTTGTTGTTCAGGCGGACCTCATTGACCATTCAAAATGCTTGAACGACTCAAACAACTCGAAGCCCTCAGGGGACACGAAGCGCTCGCGGACGCCAGCGACAAGGTTTTCCACGAACGCGTCAAGACTGTCAAAGTCTGGCAGCAGCAGCGATTGCGGCGTTGCTATACCGATCTTGCGGCGGATTCGCGATATGCAATGGCCGTCGCGTTCTTTCTGGAAGAGCTTTACGGCACGAAGGATTCGGCGATCCGCGATCGCGACCTGATTCGCATGTATCCGACCATGAAACGCCTGTTGCCGAAGTTTGCCTTTGATACCGTGGATCGCGCGCTGGAACTCGACGTACTGGCGGAAGAATTCGACCAAGCGCTGGCGAAGCAACTAGGTGGCGCAACCCTGACTGACGCCCGCTATGCCGCCGCCTTTCGCGCGGTTGGCCGGCGTGCGGATCGGTTGCATCAGGTGGAATTGATGCGTGAAGTCGGCAACGGTCTGGACCGGGTAGTCAAGACACCATTGCTCTACGCCACGCTGAAAATGGTGCGGAAACCGGCGCAAATGGCCGGCCTCGGTGAAATCCAGCAGTTTCTGGAAAAAGGCTTTAGCGCCTTCCGCCACATGAACGGCGCGAAGTTCTTCCTGCAAACCATCGCCGAACGCGAAACCGTGCTGATTGAACGCTTACTCGACAATCATCCCGAACCGTTCGCCATCGTGGCTGAATGGGAACGCTTGAAAGTTGGAGAAGCGTGACAGGCTGGTAACGACCCGTTGCGGACATTCGGTTTGCACAAAAGCAGTCATTCAACTGGCGATCCAGCGGTCAACTTTCACTCCGGCAGGCATAGCTTTTTATTGGTGTACTTCTATTCCCATATCGCGGAAAGTTTCGGTGATAGCTAGCCACTGTTCGTCGTCTATTGGCGAACGCCGCTCACGCCAATTTGGGTCTGCGTATTGGGGATGCAATGGTGGCGAGGGTATTTGCGGTAACGCTTCGCGGATTTCGCCGCGTGTCAGATACCCGCGCTCTTTGCCAAGCTGAATCAACCGCTTGAGCTTTTGTTCATTCATGGCGTTCTAATTCACTGTGACGACATAAAAGGAAAACTCAACGGCGGCTCCTGGCCGAAACTTGCCTGTCGATTGTAAGCTCCAATTTTGGCAAAGCAATTGAAGCTGCGATTCATTGTGACTGAGACACCAATTGATCATTCTCTTGTTTTGGGAACGGAGCCCATATATGACGAGTTAGTTGTCGCGTTTATCGACTGCATTTGGCGTGCCCTTAAGTGCGTCGATGGTTTCATTCCTTTTTCAGCTTGACGCGCAGGAAATGAATGTCGCCCCAATTCCAGCAACCAAGGCCGGACCCAAGTGTTGTTCCATCGCTGATTGCGGCGCGCAGCCAAAGTCATTCCCCTAATGCGGCGACTACTCCGACTGCTAGGCAAAGGCGTGAGTGTAGTCTTTGGAGCCCGCAACGAATGGATTCGTGGTCATGCTTCAGTCATCCGAAAGCAGCGACCCCGCGCCCCGGTATAACGGTGCTGTAGAAAAATTGTGGTCATGGACGCATCGTGCCCAGAATAATGGAACTTCGAGTCAAAGGACCGGTTGTGGCCGAAACCCGCCTTTCGATTGTAAACGTCCTTGCGTCACGCGACTGGCAGAATAGCGGGCCCAATCGCGATCTATTTCTTCCGCGTGGCGGCCTTTTTCGCAGCGGCTTTCACGTCTGGCTTATGTGCCGCTTTCGCGGGCGCCTTGGCTGATGCCGCGGGCGCCGCGTCGAGGACGTTATCGAGCTGCTCGTGTATGGCCTTTTCGATCGGCCCCTTCATCATCTTCAGCATGAAGCCAAGCGTTACGTTGAGATTCATGTCGTGATCCGTGACGGCGAGGTGGCCGTTCACGCCGGAGCGATGAAAATGCAGGGTGTCACCTTGCCACTCACTCGTGAGGTCGAATTTTTCGTCCAGTTTCTTCGCCATCTTCTCGGCTGCCGCGCGGGCGCCCTTGAGGCCATGATGGTGGGTGCGATGCAGCTCAATATCAGCCATGCGTTATTCCTCCGGGAAGTGTCTATTGGGCACGCCTGTCCGATGGGCGCGTATTCGGAACAGTTGGCACAGTTTACACAGGCCGGCGTGGTCTGGCACGGCCATCACCTGGGCTTGTCAAATCTCATCAATTCGCCCGCAACGAATCCACAATTCGCTTTTCATCCCGCCAAATCGTCATTCATCGCGTCGCCGTTGTTGCCGCCGCCAATGTTCGGTAGTCTCTCAACTTGAGATGACTATGAATCCAATTCAAGCGTTTAACCACTGGTACGCGCGGGCGGAGGCCAAGGGCCGCGCCAAACTGACGCCCGATGAGCGCGCCGACTTGCTGGCATTCGAGGCGTCATTCCAGAAGTATCGCCAGCGTTATGCGGCAATCATTGTTGCGCTTTGGCTCGGCGTTGGCGTCCTTGCCAAACTGCTGCTAAACAACGTGGGCTGGATCGGGGCGTTTGCCTTGAGCGCGCTGATTCTGATGTCGCTGATCGTCGCCATTACCGGCGCCTGGTTTGGTCCGTCGCGCTTCACCACCGGCACAAAGGGATTCGTTTTGCTGGGTGTCACGCTGGCGGGTTATATCGTCGGCGGGCTGGGCGCGACCATCACCCATACCAGTACGCTTTCCAGCGTGGCCGATGAAGTGATACGCGTGGCGCCACGGATTCTGGTGGGTGGATTTATTGCCGGCCTCGTATATTCGGTGCTGATGGTGAGCATCGTGCAATACCGTCGCGGACAACTGCTGCGCCGTAACCAGCAACTGGAACGGCAAGCACAGCAGGAACGCATGGGGCGGCAGTTGGCCGATGCGCGATTGAAGCTGATGCAAGCGCAGGTCGAGCCGCATTTTCTGTTCAACACCCTTGCCTCCGTGCAGCAATTGGCCGAGGGCAGGGCGCCGGAAGCCGCGGAGCTTACCGCGCAGCTGATCACTTTCCTGCGCGGCGGGCTGGCCAGTTTGCGCGAGGAAACCACCACGCTTGGCCGTGAATTCAGGGTCATGCAGGCCTACCTCGCGATCATGCAAACCCGCATGCGTGACCGCCTGGTATTCTCGCTGGAGATGCCTGAAGAACTGCGAGACCTGCAGGTGCCCCCCGCCATGCTGATTTCACTGGTGGAGAATGCGATCAAGCACGGGCTGGAGCCTAGCCTGGAAGGCGGAAAGATTGAGGTGAGTGCCGCCCGCGACGCCGACCGATTGCGTATCACCGTAAGAGATACGGGCCAGGGACCGACCATTTCGCATTCGGGTGGCGGCGTGGGGCTCGACAATATTCGTCAGCGTCTGCGGGTGTTGTTTTCCGATCAGGCGCGGCTCATCGTTTCGCGCAACGTGCCACATGGATTCATTGCGGTGATTGATTTGCCGATGCCGGCAGAGACTGAAAACGTGTTGAGTGATGAGAATTCGAAAGGGAGAAAAGAATGACGACCGCACTGATCGCTGAGGACAGACTTCGGGGTTTCGTTGAAGCAAACTGCTTGCTTCCCGAGGCCGGGTCTGCCCCATTTATGCAGGAGTGGGATATGACTACCGCGCTGATCGCAGAAGACGAACCCCTCATGCGCGACCGCCTGTTGGCGGCGTTGAAAGACGTATGGCCCGAACTTGAAATTGCGGGCATCGCGAAGAACGGCATCGAGGCGCTGGAACTGTGGCGTAAAAACAAACCCGATGTTGCCTTTCTCGATATCCGCATGCCGGGGAAGACTGGCCTGGAGGTCGCGGCCGAGATCGGCGATGCCGCCCACTTCGTTTTCATCACTGCCTATGACGAATACGCAGTGCGGGCATTTGAGAACGGCGCAGCGGACTATCTGATGAAGCCGGTCGAGACTGATCGCTTGGCGGCCGCCGTGGCGCGCGTCAAGAAACGTCTCAATTCCGCGCCTGCCGACCTGACGGGACTGCTGGGGAAATTGCTTAATCAGGGCGCCAAATCCGGCGCACCAAAGTTGAAATGGATCCGCGCATCACTCGGCAACCAGACCAAATTGATCAATGTCGAGGAGGTACTGTTCTTCCAGTCCGATACGAAGTACACGCGCATCGTGTTGAAGGATTCCGAAGCGCTGGTGCGCACGCCGCTAAGGGAATTGATTGAAGGCCTCGACGAAGATGTTTTCTGGCAAGTACATCGCGGTGTCATCATCAATGCGAATGCCATCGACCGCGCGGTGCGCGAAGGCCCGGAAAAACTGGTGGTACACATCAAGGGTCACAAGGAAAAACTGCCGGTTTCCCGGCAGTATTTTCATCTCTTTAAGCAGAGCTAAACTCCAGCATTGGCGAGCCGCGCAGGCCGAAAAGTGTCGGAAAGGCTCGTGGGTGCTGGTGTTTTGGCTCGTCGGTCATGCGCTGTCGCATTGGGCCGAGCAGGAATGCCCTGAACGCGGTTGTTGGGTGAGTTTTTGTGCTGCCGCGGTTGCAGCAACCCGACGCAGCGCTACGGTAGCAAGCCCCCCTGTCGAGCCTTAACGACAAAAATATCAACTGCCCCGATTTTTCCGGAAAGGTCCGGATCAAATCGGAAATTGGACGAATTGGTCACTTGCCCGGATCGCGCCTTGGTCGCACTCAGGTCGGTTGCATCGATCTTGCGTGAACTATTCACGTCGCCTGTCAGGAAGCCAACCGACACAGCGGTATTCAGTTCACCATTGACTCCCTTCAATTGAATGTTCACCCGGCTGCTATCAGGAATTCCGGTAAGCGCGACGATCAATTCATTGCCGGCAAATTCCGCCGATGCTGCACCGATCTTGGCGCCGCTGGCATTCGTCGCGGTCACGTCGGAGATTGAGGTCACAGCTTGATTGAACGTGAAGACAATCCTGTGGCCCGACTGCGAGATTCTGGGTTCAACCGTCACGTCGCCGGTTACCGGGATGGTTGTTTTCAGCGGCAGATCAAAGGTTCCGGTGGTGCCGTGATCCTTGCGGGAGGCCACGTTTTTCAATTCGAGCGTAGGCACGTCTGAAATGACATTCAGTGAAATCGCTGTCATCGCGCTCTGATTGCCCGAATCATCAATCACCACCAGGCCGAGTTGCCACACACCGGATTTGTCGGGCGTGAACGTGATCGATGCATTGGTCGAATTGATCACACTGGGAAACGCGGTGCTTCCGACTGGGCGGGAGATGGCGCTGAACCGGTAGGTCACGACCTGCCCACCGCCGGTGTCCGCCGAGCGAGCACCCGACAACGTCACCACCGAACCCACCACGGGTGACGCCGGTGTTGCATCCAATACCGCGGTCGGGTTGTCAGAATCTGTCACGATGATGGTTGCCATCACCGGCGCGCTCTGGTTGCCGCTGTCGTCCACGACCACCAGCTGGATGTCGTAGCGGCCCAACTTGTCTGGTGCGAACGTCAGTAGCGGCGAAGTGGATACAAACGGCAGGCTGGGCACCACACTGCCTGACGGGCGCTGACCCAGGTTCCAGCGGTATTGCACCACGCTGCCAGACGACGTGGATGCGCTGGCGTTCAATGTGAGCGACGCGCCCACCTTGCCGGTAGCCGGCGCGCTGATGTTGGCGACCGGAACCGCCGTGACCACCAGCGACACTTCGGTTGCCGCACTCTGGTTGCCCGAATCATCGGCCACCACCAGACTAATTCTCCACACGCCCGCTTTGTCCGGCGTGAATGCGATTGAGGGGCTGGCCGAATTTACCGGCGCGGCAAACGCGGTCGCACCTGCGGGTCGTGAGACGGCGGTAAACTGGTAGCCCACAACCCGGCCACCGCCCGTATCCGTTGAGCGACTGCCGGATAGCGTCACGGACAAGCCAACCGTACCTGACGCGGGTGTTGCATCCAGCACCGCTGTCGGATTGTCGGTATCGGCAACGATGATGGTCGCCACCACAGGTGAACTCTGGTTGCCGTTATCGTCGGTCACCGCCAGCTGGATGTCATATCGTCCCAGCTTGTCCGGCGCGAAAGACAGCAGCGGCGAGGCCGATACCAGCGGCAAGCTCGGCACCACGCTTCCCGACGGACGCTGACCCAGACTCCAGCGGTACTGCACTACGCTGCCGGGCGAGGTGGATCCACCTGCATCCAGTGTGAGCGAAACGCCGACCTTGCCGGTCGCCGGGGCGCTGACAACCGCCGTCGGCAGCACCGTCACCGTCAGCAAAATCTCGGTCACCGCGCTTTGGTTGCCTGAGTCATCTGTCACCTTCAGGCTCAGCCGCCACACACCTGCCCGGTCAGGCGTAAAGTTCATTGACGGTGACGCCGAGTTGATCGGCGCGCCGAACACCGATGCACCGGCGGGACGCGAGATCGCGCTGAACAGGTAGCTCACGATGCGGCCGCCGCCGGTATCCGCTGAACGGCTGCCGGACAACGTCACGGGCGTGCCGACCAAAGGCAAAGCCGGTGTCGCTTCCAGCAGCGCGGTGGGGTTGTCGGCATCGATGACATTGAATGTGATGACCACTGGCGTGCTCTGAAGGCCCAGATCGTCCGCGACGATGAGCTGAAAGTCATAGCGGCCGAGTTTGTCCGGACTGAAAGTAAGGAGTGCATCGGGCGTCACCAGCGGCAAGCCGGGAACAACGCTGCCGGCCGGACGAGTTACCGAAGACCAGCGGTACTGCACAACTTGTCCCGACGCGGTGGATGTCGAGGCATTCAGGGTGAACGGGACGCCTATGCGCCCGGTGGCAGGTGCACTGACCGCGGCTACCGGCGGCAGCACGATATTCGCAGTGACGGTTTTGGCGGCATTCATCGTCAGCGTGCAAACGCCGGTTCCCGCGCAGCCACCGCCACCCCAGCCCGCAAAGATGCTGGCCCCGGAAGGATCCGCGCTAAGGGTCACCGTGGTGCCTGGCACAAACGTCGCGCTGCAGGTCGCCCCGCAGTCGATGCCGGCCGGATTCGAAGCCACGATACCGGTGCCATTACCCGCTTTCTGGACGGTGACCACGGTCGGCGCCGGAACGAACGACGCGAGCACCGTCTTGGCCGCATCCATCGTGACCGTGCAGGCGCCGGTGCCCGTGCAGGCGCCGCTCCAACCGCCAAAGACACTGGTGCCGCTGGGGTCATGCAGGAGCGTGACCATTGTGCCCTGTGGGAATTCGGCGCTGCAGGTACTTGTGCAGTTGATGCCGGCCGGGAACGAAGCCACGGTGCCGGTGCCCGCGCCGGTTGTTTGCACGGTGAGCAGCTTCAGTGTGGAGGCGATCGTGGCGGTCACGACTGAAGGGGAATTCATTGTCACCACACACGGGCCGGTACCGCTGCATGCTCCGAACCATCCGGAGAAGACGCTGTTGGCGCCGACATCGTGCGTGAGAGTGACCTGCGAGCCGAGCAGAAAATCGCCCGTGCAGGTGCTGCCGCAGGAAATGCCCCCGGGGTTGGAGACGATCAAGCCGCTGCCGCCGCCGGCTTTCTGGACGGTGAGAGTCGTTGTGGTGGTCGCGAAAGTGGCGCTGACGGTCTTCGCGGCATCCATAGTCACGGTGCAGAGCCCGGTTCCCGAGCAGCCGCCACCGCTCCAGCCGGTGAAGACGCTGTTGCCAAACGCATCCGTGCTGAGCGTCACGCTGGTTCCCAGCGCAAAGTCAGCAGTGCAGGTCGAGCCGCATGAGATCCCGGCCGGAAACGAGACTACCAGACCGTCAGCGGTGCCAGTCTTTTGCACCGTCAGTGTCCGTGCCGTCGATGCGAAGTTGGCCGTGACGGTCTTGGCGGCATCCATGGTGAGGATGCACAGCCCGGTTCCCGAGCAGCCGCCACCGCTCCAGCCGGTGAACACGCTGTTACCAAACGCATCCGTGCTGAGCGTCACGCTGGTTCCCAGCGCAAAGTCAGCAGTGCAGGTCGAGCCGCATGAGATCCCGGCCGGAAACGAGACTACCAGACCGTCAGCGGTGCCAGTCTTTTGCACCGTCAGCGTCCGATTGGCCGTCGCCAGTGAGACCGATGGCGATAGCTCGCTGGTGTCGTACGGTGCGGCAATGCGTGTCGCGGTCGCGGTAATGTGGTTACGGTACTCGCCAAAGATCTGCAGGAATGTCGCTTCACCCGTGGCGTCGGTCGTGACCAGAAATGTATCGGCGTAGTCTTCTGCCTGTGAAACTCCGGGCGCCGAATTCGAGAACAGCTCAATCCGGTATTGCGCATTGGCGACGTCGCTGCGCAAGACGCCGCCGACCTTGGTGCTACCCTCGGCATGGATGACGCTGCTGATCACCGGATGGTTCTGCAGGTGATTGCCGCTGTTGTTGAGGCCAGCACCGCCATCCTGATCATAGGGAGCAACAAGGTCATCCTGCGTCGGCGCACAGGTGGTATCGAACGTGACCGGAGTGACGTACAAGTTGCAGATAGCCCGCCCGGCGTTTCCATAAATACGGTTTCGGGACAACTCGTTGTCGCCACCCTTGACATGAATGCCGTGCGAGCCATTGAACCGGATCACATTGTCGATTACCGTTGCACCGGGTTCCTGAAGGTCGATGCCTGCACCACCGTTGCTGATCATGTTGTCGCCGATGGCAGACCCACCGATCAGGTTATTTCGGATCAGCATCCTGGACGCGGCCTGGCAACAATCAAAGATGACGCCATTGCCGTTATTGCCGGTGATGAGGTTGCGCTCGGCCGCCAACTCACCGCCAATCCTGTTGCCTGAGCCACCGTATACCAGCACACCTACGTCATTTGCGCCGCCGCCCACCCCGCTTGGATCGGTGCCGATAAAGTTACCGACAATGACATTGTTGTTGCCATCGATATAGATTCCTCCATCGCCACCGGCACTGCCGGTGATCGACAAGCCGCGTACCGTCACGTTGCTGGCCTGCACTTCCAGGCGACTGTACTGGCCGCTGGCATCGAGCCCGATCTTGATCACGGCGTTGGTCGTGCCGTCTGTCGCGGTATTCGCCGCAGACCCTGGCTGGGAGTACCCGTCGATCACGGTGCCATCGCAATCGACCCTTGGCAGCGGCACCTCGCCGATAGCAATGATTTTTGCGTCGGTGCCAAAAATGTTGAACCGAATCGTGTGAGGTCCGGCGGCGCAATTGTTCCGCACGAATGTCAACGCCTTGTTGAGCGAACCGGTGCCGGTACTGATGGTGTTCTGCACCAGCGTGCCGTCGGCTGCCGTCACGCCGCGGATTTGCAGTATCAGTAGCGCATTCGTCGACGGCGGGTTGGTGATGATCTCCACTGTTCCTTCGACATATCCGACTGTCGCGGGCGTGGCGCTAGCGGTCAGGAAGCACCCGGAACTGGCGGCGATCACGGTGCCGACCGGGCAACCACTGACCGCGAACCCGGGGCTCACGTTGATGGCCGCAATGGTAAGCGGGACGACGCCGTCGTTTGAATACGAGATCGACCCCTGGCTGAAGGTGAAGCCTGGAACGCGTTCGCCAAAATCGACGGTGTTGGGGAAGAACGAGACGGGGGACGTCTGCACGTTCGCCGCGTACGCGGTGAACGTGCTGGCACCCAGTATTAGGCCGACTGCCAAACTCCAGCACTGGCGCACGTTCCAGGTCCAATTGCCGCCAGAAGCCGCGCCAGTGCTGGAGTTTTGTTTTTTCATCTGCATCGTCTGCCTCAAACCGTTTTATCCGTACCCCCTAGACGGATAAAACGGGCGAAAACAGACATCGGCGAGGCGGGAAACACGGCGCCTATCGTCGAGCCAGCGATTTCTCCACTGCCGCCAGACTTTGCCGCAGATGCGGCGCCACCGCCGGATGCCGCGCAAACGCAGCGCGCGCCTGCGCGGCAAGTGATTTGGCGCCGGCATGATCGCCCTTGGTTGCCAGTGCCAGCGCGAGGTCAGCGCGTGCGCTGGCCAGATGCGGCGATTGCGGGTGCTGTCGCGGGGTCTGGATATCGATGGCGCGCTGGTAATGTTCGGCGGCAGCGTTCGCATCGCCGCGCTTGAGGCTTAGCGCACCCTTCAGGCTTTCAAGTTGCGCGGCGGCGGGCCGACTGAAGGCGATTTCATCCTCGGCCACACCCTTGATTATGCGGTCCATGGTGGTGATTTCAGTTTGCGCGTCGTCGAGTCTGCCCTCGAGCAGGTAAGACTGCGCTAGCGACAGGCGGGAGAAATTGCGTTGATTGACGAAGCGTCCAGCGGGCGCACGGTCGATTTCGATGATTTCCTTCAGCATCGCCTGGGCTTCGGCATGTTGGCCGCGATGTGCTTTGCTGATCGCCAGCAGTCGCTCTCCGGCCAACACATCGGAAATCGTTCGCGCGACATTCGCGGCGCGCATGGCGCGGAGCGCGCCGGCTAGAACGCTTTCCGACTTTGCATAATCCCCCAGCATCTGCAGAACATGTGCATAGCGCGATGCGGAAAGCCACACGCTCGATGGCGCCCCGTTCGTGAAGCCTGCATACGGCTCGAACCCCAAGCGCCCGATACGTTGTGCGTCGGAGAATTGACCAAATTCAACCAGGCACTGCGCGAGCATCGCGCGCGCCGCGCTCACAAAAAGAGGATCCAGTTCATTGCCGAACTTTTCGTAGACCCGAATGACTTGCTCGAACATGGCGATTGCCCGCGGCGCATCGCCGCTGGCCGCCGTCAGATTCGCGACCAGGACAGCCGTGCGCGCCCAGCGAAACGTCTCATTGCCGGAACTGCGTTCGATCACCTTCAAGGCTTTGGCCATCTCGCCCAGCGCGCGCATATGCATTCGCCCCAGCATCAGCGCCTCGCCGTAATTCCGGCGAACCGTTGCCTCGAATGCCCGCTCCGACTGCGGCAGTGCTTCCGCCAGCGCAATCGCATGGTTAAAGGAGACTTCCGCGCCGGGCATGTCCTGCTGGTGCGATTGCGCAAAACCCAGCACGGACAGCGCGGCCGCATGCGTCCGGCTGCCGGGGTCATCCTGCCCGGCGATTCGGACTGCGCGCGCGGCATCGGCCACACCGCTGGTTCCGTCGTAGCGCTGCGTCTTGCTCATCGCCGAATCACGTAGCGCCGTGACAAGCGTGCGTCGCGCGAGGGGATCGGTGTTGCCATCCAGGGCAGCAATTGCCTCCTGCAGCATCGGCAGGGTGCGCTTGAACTCGCCCGTATCGGCCAGTGTGGAAGCGAGCGCCACTTGCGCCTGCATGCGCTCGATGAGCGGTGCGCCCCGGGTATTCAACTCGGCCAGTCGCGTTTCCTGAATCGACCTCGCCGACTCGTCCAACGACAGATTGTTCAATGCTTCACCCAGCGCAGCCTGTACTTCCGAGCGAACTTCAGGCTGATCAGCAAATCGGCCCGGCAACGATTTGGCCGCATCAAGCAATACATCGCCGATCGGCTGCCTGCGCCGTATCAGGGCGTCCTGCTGGTCGACGTTGCCGACGCTGATAATGCTTTGAAGAAATTCCTTCACCGCGCGGGTTTTTGCGGTTTCCAGTCGCGCTTGTTGCGCTTGCCATAGTGCCAGGGTTGTACCGCTGACCAGCGCAACGCATACCAATGATCCGGCCCCAACCATCAGCGCATGACGCCGCACAAAACGCCGGGTGCGATAGGCCACGCTGTCCGGCTGCGCGATCACCGGCTGGTGGGCGAGGTGACGCTCGAGGTCATCGGCCAGCGCGCTGGCGGTGGCATATCGCTCGGCCGGCGCCGGTTTCAACGTTTTCATGACAATGGCGTCAAGATCCCCGGCAAGTCGCCTGGCCTCATGGCGATGCCTGCTCTGGGCTGCCCGTCTGCTGGGCCGCAACACATCGGCGTGGATCACGGCTTCCGCAAGGGCAGATGCCGACTGGCGCTTCAACTTGTACGGTTTTTCGCCGGTCAGTACTTCATACAGCACCACGCCGAGCGAATAGATGTCGCTGGCGGTCGTGACGGGTTGCTCCAGCAATTGCTCGGGACTGGCGTAGTCCGGCGTCAGGGCGCTGCCAAGCGTCTGCGTAAGATCGGGAGCCTGCGTGGCATCCTCATCGCGCGTAAGCAGTTTGGCAATGCCGAAATCGAGCAGCTTCACGCCGGGCGCGGTGTCTCCCGGCGTCACCAGTATGTTGTTGGGTTTCAGGTCGCGATGCACGACAAGATTGGCATGCGCGTGTGCGACCGCGCGCGCCACCTGGATCATCAGGCGAATGCGCCCAGGTAGATCGACCTGCGCGGTCTCGCAATAGGTGTTGATGGGCTCGCCCATCACAAATTCAAGCGCAAGGTACGGCCGTCCCGCGTCATCGACACCGGCATCGTAAAGGCGCGCGATGTTGTCGTGATTGAGGCTCGCCAGGATGTCGCGTTCACGCTGCATACGCGCGGCAAGACCACGGTCAAGCAAATGACGGTGCGGCAGTTTCAGCGCCACCTCGCGACGGATAGTGCCATCAGCTCGTTCGGCCAGCCAGACGCTGCTCATGCCGCCTTCGCCCAAGGGGCGGAGCAGTCGATACGGTCCCACGCGCTCCCCGATCGCCGGATCGCCATCCTGCCGCGCAAGCGGCGGAAACGTTGGAAGCGCATCGAGAAAGTCGGCGGTCTCCACGCCATCCGGTGCGGTGCCAGCCAGCAGATTGGCGCGAAGCAATGGGGCGAGGCGGTCGTGCGGCGGCGGCAAGGCATCGATCCATGCGGCCCGGTCATCCAGTTTGAGATCGAGCGCCTCTTGCAGCAAACGATCCAGGATCTGGAGTTCAGCGATCGTCAGCGGCATAACAAGGGATTGAACGTGAAAATCATGTCTGGACAGGTAAATTCGTGGATTCCCGCACTAAACGAAATAAAACTGTTCCACCAGACATGTGGACGGCAATATTCGTGGCACGCGGTCCGCGACGCTACGAATGGCAGGCTATCTGTCGGGTGCCAATGTGGCGGCGAGCAGTACGCGCGCGCGCTGCCAATCCCGATTCACGGTTCGTTCCGCCACGCCGAGCGATGTGGCAATTTCGTTCTCCGAAAAGCCGGCGAAATAGCGCATCTCAACCACCTGCACCAGGCGTGGATCGACTTGTGCCAACTGTTCCAGTGCGTTGTGGATATCCAGCACGTTGTCTTCACTTTGGCCGATTCGATCACTTAAATCCGTGTCCAGCGACAAATGCGGCGCGTTGCCGCCGCGAATCTCCGCCGAACGCGCACGAATGATGTCAATGATGAGTGAGCGCATGGTGTGGGCAGCGTAGGCCATGAAATGTCCGCGGCTTTCGGTGGCGATCCCGCCCATGTTGGCGAGTTTGAGATACACATCGTGCACAAGTGCGGTCGTGTCAAGCGTCGCGGACCGGTTGGTATTCAGCAACCGTACATGCGCAATTCGCTTCAGCTCAGGGTAACAGTGCGTGAACAACTCATCCTTGGCGGCGGCGTCGCCCTGTTGCACGCGTGTAAGTAGATCGGTCGCGCTGTTGGGGGGTAGGGAGGAGGTGGTAGTGTCGGTGTCGGTGTCGGCGTTGGCGCTTGCTGCGGTGGAAGGAGATCTCATGAAGCCGATTCTATACGAGAAGTTTTGTGTCGCTGGCCGTACCCATGAAAAGCGGCAAACCCCAGCACTGGCGCGGCTCGCAGCCAGAAACGCTGCCACTCGCCGCGCCAGTGCATGTGTTTCAGTTATCGATCTTGATTCCGGAGTCCTTGACGACCTTGCCCCACTTGGTGATTTCGGAAGAAATAAAGGTGGCGAATTCCTTCGGCGGCAATCCACCGACTGTCGCTCCCTGAGTTTCCCAGATCTTCTTGATTTCAGGGTCGTTCAGCGCCTTCACGTTCTCGGCGTACATCTTGTCGAGTATCGGTTGCGGCGTGCCCTTGATCCCCCAGAGCGCATACCAGGTGGTCACTTCGAATCCCTTGTAACCGGCTTCCGCCATGGTCGGCAGATCAGGGAAGGCCGGCGAGCGCGTGGCACTGGTGATGGCGAGCGGAATCAGTTTGCCGGCCTTGATCTGCGGCGATGACGAACTCAGGCTGTCGAAGCAGAGATCAACCTGGCCACCGAGCAGATCCTGCATCATCGGCCCGACACCTTTGTACGGCACGTGGACCATTTCGATACCGGCCAGGCGCTTGAACAGCTCCGCCGCCATGTGATGCGAGGCGCCACTGCCGGCCGAGCCGAAATTAAGCTTGCCCGGATTGGCTTTGGCGTATTTCACGAAGTCCTCGACGGTCTTGATGCCGAGTTTCGGATGCACGACCAGCACATTCGGTACAAAGGCAAAAACAGTAATGGGAACGAAGTTTTCCTCCAGCTTGTAGCCGCGATTCATGTACAGCGATTCGGCGATGGTGTGGTGGATGGCGCCGACGAAAAATGTGTAGCCGTCGGGCGCAGCCTTCGACGCGACATTCGCGCCGACGGTACCCGCCGCACCGCCGAGATTTTCGATGTAAACACTTTGCGCGAGTGATAAACCCACCTTGGCGGCCATGGGGCGTGCAAAGACATCCGTACCGCCACCGGCCGGGAAAGGGTTGACCCACTTGATGGCTTTGGTCGGCCAAGCGGGAGTCTGAGCCGACGCAGGAAATGCGAACGACAGTGAAAACGCGCCAGCGACCAGTGTGCAAAGCAAATTGCGTCGATTCATGAATCCTCCAAATGTAGTAATAAAACGTCCGCTCTCTGGTGGACGGTGCCTGAAAAACTAAGCTGCCATTCTATCGGGAGTATTGCGTGCCGCGCATTGCGCCAGATATTGCATCGCCGCATCGACGCCGCCTTTCTGATGCGGCACACCGGCCACCTCCAGCCCCATCTCCACGCCCGCCAGGGTTCCCATCAAGGTGAGATCGTTGAAATCGCCCAGGTGGCCGATGCGGAAAATCTTGCCTTTGAGTTTGTTGAGTCCCATGCCGAGCGACATGTCGAAGTGCTTGAGAATGAAATCCCGCAAACGGTCGGCGTCGTGACCAGCCGGCATCATCACGGCGGTGAGCACCGGTGAATACTCGGCCGGGTTTGCGCAGAGAATGTCCAGTCCCCACGCGCGCACCGCGCGGCGCGTGGCTTCCGCATGCCGCTGGTGGCGCGCGAATACGTTCGCGTAGCCTTCCTCGCGCAGCATGGCCAGCGCCTCGCGCAGGCCGTAGAGCATGGTGGTGGCGGGCGTATAGGGAAAGAAACCCGTCTTGTTGGCTTCCAGCATCTCGTCCCACGACCAGAATGACTTTGGCAGTGTGGAGGATTTCGACGCGGCCAGCACCTTGGGAGAAAGCGCGTTGAAGCTCAGGCCCGGTGGCAGCATCAGGCCTTTCTGCGACCCGCCCACCGTGACATCCACGCCCCAGTCATCGTGGCGGTATTCAACGGAACCGATCGATGAAATCGTGTCAACCATCAGCAGTGCGGGGTGTCCCGCCTTGTCGATGGCCTTTCGCACGGCGGGAATATTGGACGTGACGCCGGTCGAGGTTTCGTTATGCACCACGCAAACGGCTTTGATCGAGTGCGACTTGTCATCCGCCAGCGCGGATCCAATCGCTGCCGCATCAACCCCGTGCCGCCAATCGGTTTGAATCAGCTCAGGCTTCAAGCCCATGCGCGTCGCCAGTCGCTGCCACAGGAATGCGAAGTGCCCGGTTTCGACCATCAGCACGCGATCGCCCGCTGAAAGGGCATTTACCAGCGCAGCCTCCCACGCGCCGGTGCCGGAGGCGGGATAGATGATCACTGGATGCTGTGTCTGGAAAATCTCCTTCATGCCGGCGAGGACTTCCTTTCCCAGCGCCTGAAATTCCGGTCCGCGATGATCAATGACCTGGCGATCGATTGCCCGCAGAATGCGTTCGGGCACCGGCGTCGGGCCGGGAATCTGCAGGAAATGGCGTCCGGCGCGGTAAGTGGTGGTGGAAACGGCGGCAGAATTTGCGTGGGTCATGTCTTGAGCCATGTCGATTACTCCTGAAGGCGTTTTTCGTACACTATGGTGTTACGTCAAACCAGACATTACCACCGGTCAATTATCTTATGTCAGAAAGCCAGTCAATTCGCTTCATACCCGCTGCCCATGATCATCCCCTGAAGGAACGATTGGTGCGTGAGGTCGACGGCGAAGTCATGTTTGACAATGCCTCGCGCGGCCGCTATTCGACCGACGCATCCATCTACCAGATCATGCCGGTGGGCGTGGTGGTGCCGCGCAGCATCGATGCGGCGATCAGCGCCATGCAAATCGCGGCGGAGCAGGGCGTGCCGATCCTGCCGCGCGGCGGCGGTACCTCGCAGTGCGGGCAAACGGTGGGTGCGGCGCTGGTAATCGACAACAGCAAGTTCCTCAACAAATTGATCGACGTCGATGCCACCAACCGGCGCGCGACGGTGGAACCGGGAATCGTGCTCGACCAGCTCAATGCCAGATTGAAATCGACCGGTCTGTGGTTTGCGGTCGATGTCTCCACGTCCGCGCAAGCAACGATCGGCGGCATGGCGGGCAACAATTCCTGCGGCTCGCGCTCGATTTTCTACGGCAACATGGTGCACAACGTTGCGGGTATTGAGGCGGTGCTGGCGGATGGATCCATCGAGCGATTTGGTGAATTGAACGCCAATATCGAAGCGGGCCGCTCACAACGGTTCCGCGACATTCTCACCGGCATCCGTGCCATTTGCGAACGCGAGAAAGATGAAATTGCGGCTCGCTTTCCACCGTTATTGCGACGGGTGGCAGGCTACAACCTCGACATCTTTGCGCCGCGCGATCCGCTCAATTACAACACGCCGGTGCCGAATCTCGCGCACATGCTGGTCGGCTCCGAGGGGACGCTTGCGTACTTCAAATCACTGGAACTGAAGCTCTCTCCGTTGCCGAAACACAAAGTGCTGGGCGTGGTGAATTTCCCGACCTTCTACCAGGCGATGGACCTGACGCAGCATCTCGTCAAACTGGGTCCGACGGCGGTGGAGCTGGTCGATCGCACCATGATCGACCTGTCGCGCAACAATCCGGCGTTTCGCCCGGTCATCGACGCCGCGCTCATCGGTGAACCCGAGGCCATTTTGCTGGTGGAATTCGCGGGCGACGAGCACGCACCGTTGCTGAAAAAGCTCGATGACCTCGTTGTATTGATGGGTGACCTGGGTCTGCCGCGGTCCGTGGTGAAGATGAGCGAAGCCGGTGCACAAAGAGCGTTGTGGGAAGTACGCAAAGCCGGGCTCAACATCATGATGTCGATGCGCGGCGACGGCAAGCCGGTCAGCTTCATCGAGGACTGCTGTGTGCCGCTGGAACACCTGGCCGAATACACGCGCCGGCTCACCGAAGTATTTACGAAGCACGGCACCAAAGGCACCTGGTACGCGCATGCGTCCGTCGGGACATTGCATGTGCGGCCAATTCTAAATATGCGCGGCGACGGCGCGATCAAGATGTGTGCGATCGCCGAGGAAGCGGCCGAACTGGTACGCGAATATAAGGGTGTCTATTCCGGCGAACATGGCGATGGCCTCGTACGTAGCGAATGGATTGCACCGTTTTTCGGTCCACGCTTGACATCGGCGCTGGGTGAAATCAAGGCTTTGTTCGATCCGAAAGGACTGATGAACCCCGGCAAGATCGTCAGCCCGTCGAAGCAGGATGACCGCTCGCTATTCCGCTTCCAGCCGGGCTATGCAGCAACGAAATTCGAGACGGCGCTCGACTGGAAAGAGTGGGGCGGATTTGCACCTGCCGTCGAGATGTGCAACAACAACGGCCACTGCCGCAAGTTCGACGCCGGAACCATGTGTCCCAGCTACCCTGCGTGAGCTGCAAGGGCTGCAAGCGCGAATGCCCCACCGGCATCGACATGGCGAAGATGAAGATCGAGTTCCTGCATCAATACAAGAAAAGACATGGCCATACCCTGCACGACAGGCTTGTTGCCTGGCTGCCACGCTATGCACCGTACGCGTGGGCATTCGGCTGGCTGATGAACTTGCGCAATGTTATTCCGGGTGCGGCGTGGCTGGGCGAGAAGACGATGGGGTTTTCCTCGAAGCGAAAGTTGCCGTTGTGGCACCGGCCACTGCTGGCATCCATTGGCGCCGCACGTTGGCAGAAGGCGATGCGCAAGGCCAAGGCGGACGGATCGGAAACCTATTTTGGCAAGGAGCGTGACGTCGTCCTTTGGGTCGACACGTTCACGAATTACTTCGAAGGCCCAAGCAAATATTTTCCCGGCATCAGCGCGGAGGCCGCATCGATCGTATTGCATAAGGCGGGTTACAACGTCGACCTGATCGGCGGCGCGACCGGCGAACGTCCGCTGTGCTGCGGGCGCACGTTTCTGGCCACCGGCATGGTCGATCAGGCCAAAAAAGAAGCGCGGCGCACCATCGATGCATTGAAGCCGTACATCGAGCGTGGCGTGCCCATCATTGGCCTGGAGCCTTCGTGCCTGCTCACTTTGCGCGATGAATTCAAGTCGATGTTTCCGGGGGACGAAACCGACAAGCTCGCGGCACATGCATTTCTGTTTGAGGAATTTCTGGTGCGGGAGAAGACCGCGGGGCGCTTCGATCCGTCCCGGCTCGCTTTACAGCCAATTGAGGCGAATCGTGCGCTGTTGCACGGCCACTGCCACCAGAAGGCATTCGGTGTGATGAGTGATGTCGAAGAAGTCCTGTCATGGATTCCAGAACTCAAAACGACGACTATCGAATCGAGTTGTTGCGGCATGGCCGGCGCATTCGGCTACGAGACCAGTCATTACGACGTATCGATGAAAATGGGCGAACTGTCGTTATTACCTGCCGTGCGGGCCGCCGATCAGGACGCAGTCATCGTCGCCGACGGCACCAGCTGTCGCCACCAGATTGCCGATGGCGCACAGCGTGAGGCGGTGCACGTTGCGGTGGTATTGGCGCAGGCAATGGTGCGCATCGCGTCCGAAAGTATTGGTGAAATGCAGTTTGGGTTTCAAGGGTGTGTATTTTTTGAGAGAAGGTGGTTAAAGTGAATTGAGGAATGGTTTTTAGGGAGCGTGGGAGGGTCGGAGGGGAATTAGAAGGGAATACGGGTGAAAATGTAGGGCAGTCGAGAGGACTTTGTGAGACTGGGGCAAGGTTTAGGGGGGGGGACAGGTTTCGGCACAGGCGAGGAAAGACGAATTAAACAAGATGTGGCGCAGGTTTGTCATGGGGGGGAGTGGGGGTCGCAAAGGTGGTGGGTATGAACGTTGAGAGGATGAGGTTGAGTAAAACGCCCTCGACCGGTCAGCAGTTGACCCGAATTTGGTGAGGGGGGGGGGTCGGGGAGGCCCTGGTGGACGCCCCACGGGGCTGCGCCCCGACGTGCGGCCGCGGGTAACGGGCAGGCCGGGGACCGAAGCGGGTGGCCGATTGCACCCCCCGGAAAACGCATGTAGATCGCCATTTGGCGCGGTGTTTCCGGCAAAAATGCCCGGAAAGGCGCGCCAATGCTTGCGTTTAGCTATTTTCCGCATCGCACAACGCGCGCGGATCCACGCGGCTGCCGCGAATCGCGAATCGCTTCGCGCGTGAAGATATACCTGAAACCAGATCGACATCCCGCAATGCGACATCGAAGATCTGCGCCAGAAAGCGGCGCAATTCGTCGTTGGCGGCGCCTTCGACGGGTGGCGCGGCAACGCGTATTTTCAGTGCTTCACCGTGCAGCCCCTGGATCCCGGTGCGCTTGGCGCCAGGTTGTGCATGCACCGACAGGATGAGGCAGTCCTTGTCGTGTCGAAACCAGGGCATGGATTGCCAGCGACTTGCGATGCGCCGCGCTATCCGCCGCGTTTAGCCGGCCCGGGCGGTGCGACCGATGTGGTGCGCGTTCCGCCGGTGTTACTGGCGACGGCTGCCGGCGTGACGGTGCGGCCCATGCCCGCCGCAATACCGAGCCAGTCCCAGCGTCCTTGGGCAATCGCTTCAAGAATAGTGGCACGAATCTGCACGGCCGCGGCGTAGGTGTTGGGCGCCAGTTCATTGAACTGCATATATGTTTCCAGATTGTCGTAGCCGCAGGCACCGAGGTGCGCACAACCATAGAGCACCTTGTAGGCATCGGCGCCACAATTCGCACCCCGGTCGCACGCGGCGAGCTGCCACGCCGGCGCCCAGTCGCGCGGCGTATACGGGTCACCGTTCGGGCCAACCTTGCGATCGGCCAATTGCGTTGAGCCCCACGAAAGCAACTGACCGGCGCGTTCAATGGCGAACGGGTCACCCGTACTGAGTGCATCGCGAACCATCGCCAACTGGTCTTCGGACATGCGGCGCTCCTCAATGCCACGGGCGTTGCGATTCTGCTCGCGGTTCAGGTCGGCCGCGACCGCCACCTTTGCCGCCGGGTTACCCTGTGCTGCCGCCTCGCGGTAGAGTTTTGAAATATCGGCAGCACTTATATTGGTACTGGCAAATCCTTCACAGGTTTCGGTGACGCGGTTGAATGCCTCGATTCGCTGCGCATTGCTGGGATCATTTTCCTTCAGGCGATTCTGGAAACGCGTCTTGTCTGCCTCGGACGGGCCTTGCGATCCGCGGCCCCGGCCAACGCAGCGTTCCATCGCCAGCGCGGCAAAGAATTTGGTTTCGGCATCGGCGCCCTCTGGATTGGCGGCGTAGCGATCGTAGAAAACCTTCAACTGGCGGGCCTTCTCGAACTCCTGCGCCAACGCGCTTTTCAGTGGAACCACGCTGCGCGCGACAGAAATTTTGACCGGCGAAGATTGCTGCAGGTTGTCCAACGGCAGCACCGAGGCAGAGCCGCCCGCTGCCATTGGAGCCTTGCTCGAGGTGGCTGCGCTTTCCGCCGAAGCATTCATGACGGCGTCAGTGGGGGGGCGCAGGAAATACCAGCTCGCGGAAACCACCGCCGCGAATGTTCCGAGAATTATCAGCAATGACTTGTTCATGGGCGTTGCCCTGAAAGGAGTTGCTTGCATCTTAGCGGAAACGACGATCTGAAATACAAAATGGGGCGAAGTGCCCCATTTTTCCGCCTTAAAGTTGTAACAAAGTAATTAGTGTTGCAGGATCTTTGAGAGAAAGTCCTGCGTCCGCTGCTTGCGCGGTGATCCGAAGAAATCGTCCTTGGTGCAATCTTCCATGATGGTGCCGCCTTTTTCCATGAAGATGACGCGGTCGGCCACTTTTCGGGCAAAACCCATTTCGTGCGTCACCACCATCATTGTCATGCCTTCCTTGGCAAGTTCGACCATGACATCGAGCACTTCGTTGATCATTTCCGGATCGAGTGCGGACGTGGGTTCGTCGAACAGCATGGCGATCGGGTCCATTGACAGCGCGCGGGCGATGGCCACGCGTTGCTGCTGTCCGCCGGAAAGCTGGGCAGGATATTTGTCCTTGTGCTCGATCAGTCCAACCCGTTCAAGCAGCTTCAGGCCTTTTGCCAGGGCTTCTTCTTCGCTGCGGCCGAGTACCTGCGTTTGCGCAATGGTCAGATTCTTGGTCACGCTCATGTGCGGAAACAATTCGAAATTCTGGAACACCATGCCCACGCGCGAGCGTAGTTTCGACAGGTTGGCGCCTTTGCCGCCGACCGATATGCCATCGACGAAGATCTCGCCCTTCTGGATCGGCTCCAGGCCGTTAACGGCCTTGATGAGCGTGGATTTTCCCGAACCCGACGGGCCGCAGACCACCACCACTTCGCCCTTGTCGACGTGCGTGGTGCAGTCTTCCAGCACCTGCTTTTCGCCATACCATTTGCTGACGTTTTTGATTTCAATCATGGCCATGGTGGATTTCCTGTTTCGATGAATGAGTGGAGTGGAGGTTGAATGCGTCGGGCTTCAATAACTGGCGGCAGTGGCGGACGGCTGTAACTATTTGCCAGGCTGGGTGCGGACCTCAATGTATTTCACCAGCTTGGACGCGCCGAAACAGATAATAAAAAACACCAGCGCGACAAAGACGTACAACTCCGTTGAGCGGCCCGTCAGTTGTCCGGCGGTGCTCGCCGAGCCAAGGAAATCCTTGAGACCGACCACGTAAACGAGCGACGTATCCTGGAACATGATGATTGACTGGGTCAGCAATATCGGCAGCATGTTGCGGAACGCCTGCGGAAGCACAATGTGGCGCATCGTCTGCCAGTAATTCAGTCCCAGCGCATACGCGGCCCACGGTTGCCCGCGCGGAACGGACTGGATGCCCGCGCGAATGATTTCCGAGTAATACGCGGCGCCAACCATGATGAAAGCGACGATCGCTGATGTGAAAGGTCCTACTGCTTCACCCTGTTGCCCCGTTAGTTTCTCGACCAGCATCGGTGTCAGAAAATAGAACCAGAACAGCGCCATGATGAACGGGATCGCCCGTATCAAGTTTACAAATCCGGCTGCCGGGTAGGAGAGCAGCTTGAAACTCGACAGCCGCGCCATGGCCAGAAGCGTACCCAGGAAAATGCCTCCTGCCAGGGCAATTCCGAACAACTTGAGCGACAGCAGCATGCCGCTCCACAAAATCGGCAGGCTCTTGATGATGATGGCGAAATCGAAGTCACCCATGCTATTTGCCTCCCTGCGATACATAGCCCGGTACGTGCAACTTGTTTTCAAGCAAACGCATCAGGTAGATGACGGTCAGGGTGATAACAATATAAAGAAGAGTGGCGGCAGTGAATGCCTCAAATGTCTTGAAGGTGTATTCCGAAATCTGCCGGCTTTGGGCCGTGAGTTCCAGTACGCCGATGGTCAGCGCGGTCGACGAGTTCTTGAAAATCGTCAGGAACTCCGAGGTCATCGGCGGAATGACCAGACGAAAAGCCATCGGCAGCAGCACGTGTTTGTATACCTGCGGCAGCGAGAAACCCATGGCCAGCCCGGCATTGGTTTGCCCCTTCGAAAGCGACTCAATACCGGCGCGCACTTGTTCAGCGACGCGCGACGCGGTATATAGCCCCAGGCACAATACGGCTGCGGTGTACTCCCACAAACTGAACTGCGCAAAAGGCAGGGTGATGAGATTGGGATAAGTACCTTTCAGCCAGTCACCCCATGCCGTGGGAAGTACCTCGGGCATGACGAAATACCACAGGAACATCTGCACCAGAAGTGGAATATTCCTGAATATCTCGACATAGATCGTGGCGGGAACCCGGAGCCATTTAACCGGCGCGGTTCGGGCGACCCCCAGAATCGAGCCCAGCGTAAAAGCGATGATCCACGCGGCGATCGATACGAGCATGGTCCACATGACGCCAGACAACAACCAGTCCAGATATGTCATGCCACCGGATGGCGCCTGTTCGAGAAAGACTTTCCAATCCATGTCGCGCTCCCCTGATGGTTGAGGGTGTCAGTCAATCAACCGGATGGTAACGAAATTTATTTTGTTCTTATGCGTGCGGCAAAACGCGCCGGACTGCGGTTTCGTGTAGAACTTGTACGGTGGGCAAAGCGCAGCGTGCCCAAGCGAATGACAGACGGTGGACATGCTGCGCTTTGCCCACCATACATCACGTAAATGCCTACAAAAAAGGAGAATCGATCTCTCGATTCCCCTTCGCTTTGTATCGCTAACTTATTCCGGCAGGGCTTGCAGCTGGAAACCAGCCTTCAGCAGCGGGCTCATCGGCATGCCGATAGATTCGCCTGAAGGCAGTTTGCCGATGAACCACTTGTCGTAGATCTTGTTGATGTCGCCCGTCGCCATCAGTTTGGCAAGCGCGCGATTGACCACGACACCAAAATCAGCATCGCCCTTGCGATACATCATGCCGTATGGGTCGTAGGACAGGTAATCGCCAACGACTTCAAAATCCTTTGGCTTCTTGGATTTCGCCACCAGGCCATAGAGCAGCACATCGTCCATCGCGAATGCCACCGCGCGGCCGGACTCTACAGTCAGGAACGATTCAGCGTGGTCCTTGGCGTTCAGGAACTTGATATTCAGGTTTTCCTTGTCGGAAAGCGCCTTGATGGTGCGTTCGTTGGTGGTGCCCTGTGTGACGACCACGGTCTTGTTCTTCAGGTCCTTGTAGGACTTGATTTTGGAGGATTTCTTCGCCACCAGTTTGGTGCCAGTCACGAAGGTGACGGGTGCGAAGGAAACCTGCTTTTGGCGTGTCAGGGTATTGGTCGTGGAACCACATTCGAGATCCACCGTACCGTTGGACATCAGCGGAATACGGGTTTGCGAGGTAACCGGGTTGTACTTGACGGTGAGCGTCGGCAGTGCCAGTTCCTTCTTTACTTCTTCGACGATTGCCGCGCAAAGATCCATCGAATAGCCGATTGGCTGTTGCTTGTCATCGTAGTAGGAGAAAGGAATCGATGCATCGCGATGGCCGATGGTGATGGCGCCGCTATCCTTGATTTTCTTCAGCGTGCCGGTAAGTTCTTGCGCTGTTGCCGGGACCGCCAACAGGGCTGAGGCCAGCAATCCGGCGCTCAGCGTGGAAAGGGTGGAAAACTTCATGGGTGGTGCTCCTCGTGTATTTATGATGAGAATATTGCTGGAATTGCCGATGCTGCGTAGCCCTGAAATCCAACAGGCAGATATTACGCTTTTTTCAAGCTCGGGTTTGCGCCGAGGTTATCAAGCAAACCGGATGCCAGCCGTTCCTGCCGGACTAAATCAGCAACGCGGCCGCGACAATGCGGCCCTCGCTCGTGAGCACATTGTAGGTGCGGCAGGCGGCCGGGGTATCCATGACGTCAAAGCCGATTCGCGCCTGGGAAAAAGCCGCCATGATGCGCGGGTGCGGAAAACGAAAGGACTCCCCGGAGCCGAAAAGCACCAACTCGGGTTTAAGCTCCAGCAAGACGGCGAAATCGGCGATGTCCATCGCAGACGGATCGGACACGGCCCAAGGCGAGATGATTTTGTCGGGCATGACGATCGCAGCGGTTTCCAGGCGCGTGCTGTTGACCATGACAAAGCCGGGACCATGACCAGAAATCGAGTTCTGGCCATCGAAGGAATTGAGGTGGAGTTTCATGGCGAGTGGAAAGGGAGCGTCGTGATGGCTTGATGGTTTTAGCGGCGTAGTATGAAAACCGCATTGTGCTCGGATAGAATGGACATATTGCGGCGCACAAACATGGTGCATGCCAGTCAGTGCCGCGCCGATAATTATAGCCAGTCCATCTCACCAGACCGATTTCATGACTCACGAATTTTCCCGCATCAAGCGTCTGCCGCCCTACGTTTTCAATATCACCGCCGAACTGAAGATGGCGGCACGTCATCGTGGCGAGGACATCATCGACATGTCGATGGGCAACCCCGACGGCGCCACGCCACAGCACATCGTCGACAAGCTGGTCGAAGCGTCCAAGCGGCCCAATACGCACGGCTACTCTGTCTCTAAGGGAATTCCGCGTTTGCGCAAGGCGATTGCCGACTGGTACAAGCGGCGTTATGACGTCGATCTGGATCCGGAAACGGAAGCAATCGTTACCATCGGCTCCAAGGAGGGCCTTGCCCACCTGATGCTGGCCACGCTGGATAGCGGCGACATGGTGCTGGTACCAAACCCCAGCTACCCGATTCACATTTATGGTGCCGTCATTGCCGGCGCGCAAATCAAGCACGTGCAAATGACCGAGGGCGTCGATTTTGTCGCGGAGGCCGAAAAGGCGATCCTCGAGTCCGATCCGAAACCGAAGATGCTGATCCTCGGATTTCCGTCAAACCCGACGGCAATGTGCGTCGAGCTGGATTTTTTTGCGCGTATCGTGGCATTGGCAAAGGCCAACAATTTGCTGGTGGTGCACGACCTGGCCTACGCCGATATCACCTATGACGGCTGGAAAGCCCCGTCGATCATGCAGGTGCCGGGTGCGCGTGACGTGGCGGTCGAATTCTTCACCTTGTCAAAGTCGTACAACATGGCCGGCTGGCGGGTCGGGTTCATGGTCGGTAACAAGAAGCTGGTCGCCGCGCTGACGCGCATGAAGGGCTACCACGACTACGGCACCTTCACGCCCATCCAGGTGGCAAGCATCGCCGCCCTCGACGGCCCGCAGGAGTGCGTGAAAGAAATTGTCGCGGAATATCAGACTCGGCGCGACGTGCTGCACAAGGGATTGGCGGAAGCCGGCTGGGTGACCACCAAGCCCAAGGCAACCATGTACATCTGGGCAAAAATTCCCGAGCCATACCGGAAGATGGGCTCGCTGGAATTCGCGAAAAAACTTCTGATTGAGGCCAAGGTCTGTGTGTCCCCGGGCGTGGGTTTTGGCGAGCTGGGTGACGATCATGTACGGTTCGCGTTGATCGAAAACGCGGAGAGAACCAGGCAAGCCGTGAGGGGCATCAAGGAAATGTTTCGCAAGGATGGGTTTATCAAGGACGTTCCTCAAAAATAAACTGCCTCACCAACGCAGTCACCCTTTGCATTGCTCGGGATGACATTGCAGATACCATGAAAATCATTCCCATCACCAATGCCATCGGCGAAATCATCGAGCGCGAATGGCTCATCCAGGCCGAGGCCGTCCACCGGCAACTTCGACCACATTTGCCATTGGATTACGCCGGACGCATGAAAGCGGTCTTCGCCAGCGGCGCGGAAATGTCGGTATGCGTCCGCGATGGCAAAGTGCGCGGCCTCACGGTGTTCCGCATTCAGGAAAAAACCTTCAGCGGCCGCGAGATGTACTGCGATGATCTGGTCACCGACGAAGCCGAACGGTCTACTGGTGTCGGCCATGTTTTGATGCAGCACATGGAAAGCATCGCCGCGCAGCGCGGCTGCGATTGCCTCGCGCTGGATTCCGGCTGTCAGCGCCAGCAGGCACACAAATTTTACTTTCGCGAAGGCATGACCATTCCTTCGTTTCATTTTTCCAAACCCATTCAGAAATCCGCAACATGAAACCGATCAACGTAGGACTGCTGGGACTCGGTACCGTCGGGTCCGGCACCATTGAAGTATTGAAACGTAATCGTGAGGAAATTTCCCGTCGCGCCGGACGCGAAATTCGCGTCACGCATGCTACCGCGCGCGATCTCAACAAGCCCCGCGATTTTTCACTCGAGGGAATTGAGTTGTTGCCCGATGGTGATGCGCTGGTCAGCCATCCCGATATCGACATCGTTTGTGAATTAATCGGTGGCGACACCACCACCAAAGAACTGGTGCTGAAGGCGATCGCCAATGGCAAGCATGTGGTGACAGCCAACAAGGCGCTGCTCGCCAAACATGGCACCGAAATCTTCGCCGCTGCGCTGAAAAACCGGGTGATGGTGGCCTTTGAGGCCGCCGTCGCGGGTGGTGTACCGATCATCAAGGCGCTGCGCGAGGGGTTGACGGCGAACCGCATCGAGTGGATCGCCGGGATCATCAACGGCACCTCCAATTTCATCCTGTCGGAAATGCGTTCGCGCGGTGCGAGTTTCGAGGCGGTACTGAAAGAAGCGCAAGACAAGGGTTATGCCGAAGCCGATCCCACATTTGATATCGAAGGTATCGACGCCGCGCACAAGCTCACCATCCTGTCGGCCATCGCGTTCGGCATTCCGGTGCAGTTCGACAAAGCCTATACCGAAGGCATCTCTCAACTCACCGACAAGGACATCAAGTACGCCGAACAACTGGGCTACCGCATCAAACTCCTTGGCATCACCCGCCGGGCAAACGAGGGCATCGAGCTGCGGGTGCATCCGACGCTGATTCCGTCGAAGCGGCTGATCGCGAACGTGGAGGGCGTGATGAATGCCATCCTTGTCAAAGGCGATGCGGTTGGCGCAACGCTGTACTACGGGCGCGGCGCCGGGTCGGAAGCCACCGCCAGCGCGGTGGTCGCCGATCTCGTTGATGTAACGCGTATGCTGACCTCCGACCCGGAACACCGCGTGCCGCATCTCGCGTTCCAGCCCGATCAATTGCACGACACGCCGATACTGAAAATGGAACAGGTCGTGACCGGCTGCTACCTGCGATTGCGTGCGTACGACAAGCCCGGCGTGATGGCCGATGTCACACGCATTCTGGCCGACGGCTCCATATCGATAACCGCCATGCTGCAAAAGGAAGCGGAAGAGGGCGAAGATGTCGTGGACGTGATCATCCTCACCCACCCGTCACTGGAGAAAAATGTCAATGCAGCGATCGCACGCATTGAAGCGCTGCCAACCATTGCCGGCAAGGTCGTGCGGATTCGCATGGAAGAACTGAGCTGACATGCGCCTCAACCAGGTCACTGTCACGGTGACGGACATCGAATCGGCGTCCGCGTTCTATCGCACGCTCGGGCTCAAGACGATTGTGAAAAGCCCGCATTACGCCCGCTTCGAATGCCCGCAGGGAGAAAGCACGTTCTCGATCCACCTGGGCGAGGTGTCAGCGGTGGCATCAACCGTGGTGTACTTCGAGAACGAACAACTCGATGCGGTGGTCAAAAAACTGAAATCCGAGGGGATTACATTTGATTCCGAGCCCGCCGACCAGCGCTGGCTTTGGCGCGAGGCGCGATTGCGTGATCCCAGCGGCAATCCGATTTGCCTGTTCCATGCCGGTGACAACCGGCTCAATCCTCCATGGCGTTTGCCTGAAGTGGTGAGTTGAATATGAAATACATCAGCACGCGCGGCGCCGGTTCCGCGCCGGACGACCATCCCAAATCCTTCTGCGACATCCTGCTGGAGGGCCTTGCGCCGGACGGTGGCCTGTTCCTGCCGCAGGCGTATCCGAGCCTGAGCGAAGAAGAACTGGCGGCGCTGCGTCCGCTATCGTATCCGGCGCTCGCGTTCCAGATCATCAGCCGCTTCGCGGATGACATTCCGGCCGATGACCTGAAAGCCATGCTCACCAAGACTTACACGGAAAAAACATTTGGCAATGCAGACATCACGCCGGTCAGAACCCTTGAGCCTGGCCTGCATATCCTGCAATGCTCGAACGGCCCGACGCTGGCGTTCAAGGATATCGCCATGCAGTTTCTCGGCAACCTGTTCGAGTACGTGCTGGCTAAACGTCACGCAGAAGTGAATATTCTCGGCGCGACCTCCGGCGACACCGGCTCCAGCGCGGAATATGCAATGAAGGGCAAGCATGGCGTGCGCGTGTTCATGTTGAGCCCGCATGAAAAGATGTCGCCGTTCCAGACCGCACAGATGTTTTCTGTCCAGGACGCCAACATCCACAATATCGCGGTGCGCGGTGTGTTCGACGATTGCCAGGATATGGTCAAGGCCGTATCCAACGATCTCGAATTCAAGGCTAAGTACAAAATCGGCGCGGTGAATTCAATTAACTGGGGCCGCATCGTTGCACAGGTGGTGTACTACTTCAAGGGCTATTTTGCCGTCACCGCCTCCAACGAGGAAAAGGTTTCGTTCGCTGTGCCGTCCGGCAATTTCGGTAACGTGCTGGCAGGGCATATCGCGCGCATGATGGGCTTGCCGATCAAACACCTGATCGTCGCCACCAACGAAAATGACGTGCTGGACGAGTTTTTCCGTACCGGCAACTACCGCCCGAGAAAGGCCGCGGAAACCCTGCAGACATCGAGCCCGTCGATGGATATTTCGAAGGCGTCGAATTTCGAACGTTTCCTGTACGACTTTTTGTGGCGCGATCCCGCCTGCGTGCGCGAACTGATGCGCAAAGTCGAACACGAAGGCGGCTTCAATGTCTCCGACTGCGGCGACATCTGGAAACGCATGCCGGCCTTTGGTTTCATTTCCGGCCGCAGTTCACATGCGGATCGCATCGACACCATCCGCAACGTCTGGCAGAAGTATCAAATCGAAATTGATACGCATACGGCGGATGGATTGAAGGTCGGGCTGGCGCATCGCGAACCTGGTGTGCCGCTCATCTGCCTGGAAACAGCGTTGCCGGCGAAGTTCGAGGCGAGCATCGTCGAGGCGCTCGGACGAAAACCCACACGGCCGCCGCAATATGAAGGCATCGAGGCGCTTCCACAGCGATTCGAAGTAATGAATGTCGATGCCGACGCGGTGAAACGTTTGATCGCACGGGTCGTAGGCAAAGTCTAGCGCTGGCGCGCCTGCTGGCGGCATTATCTCAAGTAAGGGAACCCCAAGATCTCGTCATTCCCTGTCAGACGGGAATCCAAACTTGTTGAGATATCCCTACCGTTGTGCTTAACTTGGTTCCCGCCTGCGCGGGAATGACGGAAATTTGAGGCTTCGAGAAGTTGCTGGACGTAAACTCCACCACCGGCGGGCCTCTCAGGCATAAAATGGCTGAAACGCCGCGCCAGTGCCGGAGTTTCACCTGCCGGATCGGGCCATTTCAACGGCGCATCGTGACGATGCTGCCGATTGACCCTGCCGTGTGAAGCGAGTAAATTAAATTGCGGTTGGATGCGCAGAGCTAACTCGCCACCATCGACCGCGCTTGCACCAGAATCAGCACCGGCACACGTCTCTCAACCGCACCACACGCATCGCTTAGGCTGTCATTGCGCCACGCAAGGACAGGCAGTTTCTGCAGTCGCGCACCCGCGGCTGGAATGGACAGGGAGAACTCAGCATGGGCGCACCCGCAATTCGTCGTTTCCTGGCACTCGCCGGCTTCATAATGTTTACGCTATCAACCGGCATTAGAGGATGCCGCCGCGCAGTGGACTTATCGCGTCGCAACCGATCCGTACATTCGCAACATCGGCGTCTTCCTCAATACGCCCGTGACGGGCACGAATACGCTTCATTGTGTCCACGCTGACCGATGGCATGTACAAGGTGATCGACACGGGCAATTCGCAGACGTCGACCTTTCAGAAAATAAGTAACGGCTTGCCGATCGTCGAGGTCAGGACGCACTCAAGTATCAGCACCACCGATTTCACCACCATGTATGCGGGCACCGACGGCGCCGGGTTGTTCAAAACCAGCGACGGCGGCGCGAACTGGCTGCCGCTCAACGGTTCGGGCGGACGGCGCTGGGCTGCTCAATGTTTGCCGGCATTAACTTCGACGCGACAACACCCCGCACGCTCATCATTGGCACGGCGTGCCGCAACAACAGCGGTTTTTACAAAAGCATCGACGATGGCCTCACCTGGAGCCGCTTGGGTAACGCCACCTTGCCGGACGATGTCGCCGTATCCGCATTGACCCGGGACGTTGCCTCGAATACATACTTCCTAGCCAGTAGCAACTATGGCATTTACAAGAGCATCGATGCGGGCGCGACATGGTCCGCGGCGAACAGCGGCATCACGGCACCAAATGGAACCCTCAATACGTTCAACATTCAATTCACATCCGCTGCAACAGCGGGTCCGCCCGCTGGCCCCAACCAATCTTTTGGCGTATGTCCACGGCAGCGGCATGTATCGTTCGACCTACACTGGCGCGAGCTGACCTTGAGCAATGCGGGATTGCCCACGTCATTGCCAGGGGATCGCGGCACTCGGCGGTATCGCCACGAGCAATTCAATCCTGCACGTCGGACTGGACAAGGAAGGCGTATATAAAACTATCGACGGCGGCGTCAACTGGACGCTGTGGGGAAAACCCGCTTACTGACGACAGGATGCTCATCACGCGCACAGTTGCGATCGCAACCGCCGGATCGACCTACTATTTCGGCACGCTGAATGGTCTGGCGAAAACAACAGACAACGCCACGACGATTAACGGCGTGCAGATGGGCGATGGCGGCGGTCGCGTCAATGCCATTACTCATGATCGCGACACGCCATACAAAGGCTACGTGACCGGGCACACATTGTTCCGGATTGATTACATCTACGGTAATTGCAGTGCAGGTTGCGCGCCGATGGACTCGGGTGACCGGGAACACCATTGAAGGTGTCGCCTATTCAGGACAAATCCAACCCTGCGATTATCTACGTCACGACGACCAATCGCGGTATTTTCAAGAGCACCAATGGCGGCACCTCGTTCAGCGCGATCAACAATGGCCTGCCAAACATGATCGGCCAAACCAGCCGGCTGGCGATCGATGAAAATAACTCGCAAATATTGTATCTAGGGTTGCGATGCCGCCGGCGTGTTCAAGAGCACTGATGGCGGCGCGACGTGGGTGGCATCGAACAGCGGCCTCACGACCCCGGAGGCGCGGTCGATCAACACGGTGACACGGGATCACAACGAATCCGCCATCGTCTATGCGGCAACCGACGGGGCTTGTATAAGTCTACCGATAGCGGCGCGAACTGGACACTCAAGTATTCGGCGACTGATAACGGAGGCTCCCCGCTTCCCGTCACGCATTGCGGGTCCGCACCGGCAATTCGCTAGAGCTTGACATGGGCAACAATAACGTGAATGCCAACGGCACGCTCGCGCCATCTTCGGGCCTGCACAAGAGTATCGATGGCGGTGAAAACTGGACCAACATTCTCCCCGGCCAGGCGGTATCACAGGTGCGCGTGCTGTCGACCGGCGATATCTATGCCGGCATCTCGGCCACCACGGGCAATCCAGCCGTGTTGCTGTCGACAAATGGCGGAACCTCGTTTGCGCCCTATTCCGGCGGATTGAACGGCAGCGATATCCGTACCTTTGGCGTTGCCGCCGATCGTTCGACCATGCTTTCCCTGTCTCTTGAAAACGGATTCACACCCACAACCCGGCGGGACCGCCGCCCTTCCGTCCCGCTATCGGTTGCCATCACCGAGGCGCCGGGAATATTCTCAAGGGTTTTCCTCGGTTACCAGACAACGAATACCACGAGTCCCAGCAAAGCCGTCACCATAACCAACACGTCGCTAACAACCGCGACCGTCGTTGGTTTTGGCACGAACAACGATGAGTTTTCGGTCCTGAGTCACAACCGCTCGCTCGCGCTAGCGGCGGGAGCGTCTGTAAATGGCGAACGTTACCTTTACACCACGATTTAGTGCACCAGTTCCGCAGTGCTAACAGCGGTGGGGCCTGTGACAGGCGTCGCCGTCAATCTTATGGAATCGGCATCCAGATTGGGCAACCCGCGTTGGTATTGTCGAATGACCGGCATGGTGCCCGCGTATCCTGGTTTTTACACGCAGCAGACCACGCGGGAAATCACTTTTGGCAATCAGGGCATCGGCACCTCGCGGACCATTTCTGTGAACTTGTTAAATGTTGGCACGGCGACGGCGACCGTGAACTTCTCTGGCGTTTCCGCGCCGATGAGCCTCGGTGGCACTTGTGGCACGACAATTCCGGCGGGCGGCAGCTGCCAGCTTGATGTGACCTACGCGCCTACCGGTGCAGGCACCACCAACCAGACGTTGAGCATCAACCACACCTCGCCTTCTCCGATCCAGAATCCGTCCTATCCCTTCCTTGCTTTATGGGATCGCCGAGAATATGGCGAACGACGGCAATCTTGTCCCGTCCTTTGGCGCGACGACAAACCCCGGCGGTGGCGGAAAGGCCTTCGTCTCCCTTTGGCCCGTACGGTGTGGAGTCCGTGGACCGGCTGGCGTTACAGCCCGACGGCAAGATCATTGCCTTTGTGTGGGCGCGCAAGGCGGTGGAGGATGGCATTGCTGTCGCCGGTGTGGCCTGCCTGAATACCGATGGCAACCCTGACACGACCTGGGGCAGCGCGGGCTTGTTCGGCTGGTGCCCGCTGCGGCGAACGCCTTCTTCAACGGCACCGCCGGTGTGCATGTTCAATCGACCGGCAAAGTGATCGTGGCACTTGCTTCCACGAATGGAGTCGCCAATGCGGACATGGTCATTTACCGGTTAGATTCCGCAGGCCAGGTCGACGCGTTTCGGCACCGGCGGCAGTACCGTGGTGCCCAATCTCGATCCATGCGCCTGGAGTTCTACGCGGACGACCGGATGCTCGCGAGCGGCAACGCCGACAATGTGAACTTCAACAAGATTGGCCTCGTCCGCCTGAATGCCGATGGCGGCCTTGATGGCAGCTTTGGAACTGCCGGACGCGCGGACATCCTGGTGCCGGATACCATGCAGCCGCCGCATACCCAGGCGCGCTTCGCACCGGTTTGCCGCGGACGGCAAGATATTCGTAGCCTATTCGTACGGTGGGGCAGTGCCCGCGATATTGCCCTCTACAGGCTCACTACGAGTGGGGGCATCGATGCGAGTTGGGGAACCGGTGGCCGCGTAAACGTCGCGGCAACCGCGCTTGAAGACAACGTGCGAAACATGCGAGTGCAGCCCGACGGGAAGCTCCTGCTGATGTCGCGCACCGAACGTGCTTCCGGCAGCGGCACCTACCTGACGGTTCTGGCGCGCCTGAACGCGGACGGTTCACCCGATACATTGTTCGGCACCGCCGGGCGTGGAAAGAACCGCGATCGCCTAGCACCAATCTTGCCGGTCCGATGCAATTGATGACTGACGGCAAGATTCTCGTTGCGGGCCGTCGCAATTGTGGTGGCGCCTGCCTTTCAGGCTCAGACAGCGTCATTGTTCGCCATAACCCGGACGGATCCCTCGACACCACCTTCGGCACCGGCGGCATTTATGCTTTCGTGATCACCGCAAATTTCGAGAACATCGGCGATATCCATCTGTTATCGGATGGCACCATCGTCGCAGGCGGGCAAGTTAGCCAGTTTGACATGGATCGCGGTGACGGCACGACCGGAAGCACCATCGACAATGGCTTTGTCGTCAAGATCAAGAACACTGTCGCGCCGGTAGGACTGCTTGGCGTATTGTCCCGCAAAGTGCACGCCAGCGTCCCTATGACCTGCCAACTAATGTCGGTGCACCGATGAAGGTGGAGCCGAGGACCATCGGCGCCGGTCACCAGACCATATTCGAATTCAATCAGCCGATTTCCTGATAGGATCGCTGACGACGACGATCGGCACGGCCACCGCCGCACCACTTGCCGGCGGAAATGACGTCACCGTCACCTTGACCGGCGTACCCGACAATCAGCGCACAACAATATCG